>NZ_JAGPXV010000569.1:0-3882 GCF_018070405.1 Micromonospora sp. D75 | reverse complement strand
ACCACGCGACGCTGCCTCGGACTGGCTGCCCCGTGGGAAGCCCTGGACGACAGCAACCGCTTCACACCCGCCGACGGCACGAACAAGGCGCTGGCCAGCGCGCTGGCCGAACTGGCCTGGTGGACCGCCGTCCTCACCGACGCACGCGTCAACCGTCCGTTCCCGGCCTGAGGTCCTCGAACCCCGAACTTCTTCCTTGCAAAGATCAAGGCTGCTGTCGGTCGTCGTCGGCCACTGCTGCTGGCCTGCTCGCCGTGTCGCCTACCGTAGACCCTAAGCCGTGATCGTCGCTGGGCTTGGCTGTACGGATGGCGCTACAGCCAAGCGCTATCGCGCCTTGCGTCCGCCCCTGCTCGGCTTCATGATCCGCTCACCGGGAACGTGAAGGAGGAGCACATGGGCACCTGGGATGACGGCCCGTTCGACAACGACAGCGCCGCCGACTGGTGCGGTGGCCTCCACGATGCCGAGCCGCCTGCCCGGCCGGCAATGGTTCGTGCTGCTCTGACAACGGCGGCACTGAACACCGGGTACCTCGACTATAAAGAGGCCGCCTCGGCCATCGCCGCAGCGGCCATCGTGGCGTCCCAGATGCCCGGCGGAGACCCGATAGCCTCGCCGTACGCGCCGGACTTCCTGCTTGCTGGCGAATCCCTTGGCTTGGACGACGACCTGCCACAACTGGCGATCGAAGCACTTGACCGGGTCCTCGGCGACGACTCCGAGTGGCGGAGCCTATGGGGTGAGGCGGGAGCGAGTGAGTTCCCGCAGATCAACAAGCTCCGCGCAGTGCTCTCCGGTCCGCCCGAACTGCCCGGCCAGATCGCGATGCTTTAGGGACGGCGCGTCCCTGGGGCGGTGATCTACCCGTCATTCGAGTCATCGACCCAATCCATGCTGGGCTCCTCTTCGTCGGGCGACATTGCGATCACCTGCTCCCATGCGTTGACAACGGCCGCGGCCTACCGGCTGAACGGGTCGCCCTTGGCCAGGCGGTAACGAGACCTCTGACGAAGCGAGTCCAGGACGCGCATCGGTTGGCCCGTGCTGTGGATCAGGGCTGGGACGCCACGGCGAGCTTTGCGAAGTCTGGGGCATAGACGGCCATCCAGTGCGGATGCAGTCGGTAGTAGACCACGTCGTTGTCCCAGTCGAAGAGGTCGTCGCCGTAGAAGTCCCTCAAGTACGCGAGCACGTCCGGCCAATCCGTGGCCTGGTCGCCGTTCCGGGGGTTGAGGATCTCCACCTTGCCGTGCGTGAAGACGCCGAGGTCCTCACCGCGCATGTGTGCGGCGCTGACGGCGGGCCGCGCCGCGAGGTGGCGCGCCTTGGCGGCGTCGGGCGCCGTGCCGAAGTACCACTTGCCTCGCAGGAAGTGCCCGTCGACACCGCTGATCCGCGGCTCGCCCTTCGCCGTCACGCTGGACAGAGCGAGGGTGCACATGCCGGTGAGGACCTGGGTGAGTTGCTCCGCGTTCAGTGTGCGCTCGGTATTGATTATCGAGCGGAGGTGGGAGGTGGAGCCGGCAAGGGAGTCGTCGAGGAGGGCTTGGAGCTCTTCGAGATCTTGTGGGGTTTCCCGCATGGAGATCCTTGTCTTTCCGCATCTATCTGTGCCGTGGTCCGCGCCTCTCACCGGCGCCGACCGATGAACCCATGCTTCACCCGAAACCTGACATCTTGCGTCATATTTCTTCAACCAGCCGGCCCCGCAAGGTGACCACGGCGTGAGGCGGTCAACGCAGAAGACGACCCCTGTGAAAGCCTGTCGCGATGTCGCGTGCCCGCCTAGCGCTGACCGCCGGGGTTCTCCTGCTCATCGCCTCGTGCCTGCTGCCGTGTCTGCCGTTCCTGGATCTGTCCGGGATCTCGATGCCCTACCAGGACCCCACTCCCGAGATGCTGGAGAAGCAAGCCGCCGACATCACCGCAGCCGAACACAGACTCGCCGTCCAGGCAGCCATCGCCGGCGCACTCGCCGTAATCGGCCTGGCAGCATTCATCTACGCCTGGAAGCACAGGCGGGCCCGCAAGGCCGACCACGGAATCTAGGCCAAACGTAAAGTATGTGCTGGGACGGATTCGTCAAGCATGTGGTGGGAGGTCAGGAGACTCCATATGCGGCAGACGGCCGTCACCTAGTAGGCGAGGGAGCGTCACCCGGCCGAGGGGGCAATAACACCATCGTCTGCCAGTTGCGGAACACGAAGCGGTGCACCGACTTCAACCCGACCCATAACGCCGGATAGAGCACGGCGCGGCCGAACCCGCGGACTGTCACCGTCGTGGTCCGGGTGACGTGCGTGCCACGGCCAGCAGGGGCCATCTCGAATAGATCCCCGAGATAGTCAACGTAGCGGTGGAAACCGAGATCCGTCGACTCCATGTGGAACGCCAGCCGGGCTGGTGGCTCCCATACGGTGATCCGCTGCCGCACCACCCCTTGCTCCGAGACACACTGCCGGGCCGCGTCTACCTCGCCTGGGCCCTCGGGCAACCGGCACATCGTCGGTCGAGGCGTACCCAGGTAGAACACCGGGCACCGGGGCTGCAGTTCGAGGCGTGAGTCGCAGAGTGCCGGCCACAGCACCTCAGGCGGGTGGGGGATCGTCCAGCGCGTACGCACGATCACGCCCCCGACGGTAGTCCCACCGTCAACGGTGCAAGATCGTCTAGCCGGACGTGTCACGGGCCCTGACCTGGCCAGATGATGTGGTGGAGCCCAGGGGACTCGAACCCCTAACCCCTGCCTTGCAAAGGCAGTGCTCTGCCAGTTGAGCTAGGGCCCCGTGTCGGCGCTCAGCGCAGGTCGGGCGCGGTGGTCGCCTCGTGCCACAGGGCGCGCTCGTCGTTCGAGGCCTTGACCTTCTTGGCCACGACGGCGGCCACACCGACGATGCCGGCCAGGATCAGGAGCTTCTTGAACATGTGCTTGACCCCTCGTGCTCGACTGCCGTCGGACGATGTGCGGTGGGGCTAGCTGGAATCGAACCAGCGACCTCAGAGTTATCAGCTCTGCGCTCTAACCGACTGAGCTATAGCCCCGCGTGGCGACGAGCAAGGTTAACCCATCGCCTCCGCCGCGCCCAAATCGGGGGGTCCGTGGCGGAAGCACCCGCGCCACCCCGAACCTACCCGGACGCACGACGCCGGGGCGACCGCTTTGCGCGGCGCCCCGGCGTCGACCGAATCAGTCCCGCTCGGCGAGCGTCAGCTCGATCCCGCCGACCAGGTCGGCGCAGACGTTGTAGACGAACGCGCTGAGCGTGGCCAGCGCGGTGAACAGCACGACGTTGACCAGGCCGATCAGCGCCGACGTCAGGATCACGCCCTTGGCGGTGATCCGGAAGCCGCCGCCGCCCTGGCCGCCGCCGGCGTTCACCAGGTCGGTCAGGCTGTCGTTGACGCTCTTGAACACGCCCATCGCGTCCAGCGCGAGGTAGAGCACCGAGGTCGCCACGACGACCACGATGAAGAGCACCACGGACACCGCGAACGCGAACTTCATCACGGACCAGGGGTCGATCCGCTTCAGGTTCAGCCGGGCCCGTCGCGGCCCGCGGGACGCGGCCGAACTGACCGAGGTACGCGCGGCGCGTACCGCCTCGCCCACGCGCGCGGCGCCGACAGCGGCCGCGCCGCTGACGCCCGGCGGCAGGCCCCCGCCGTTCGCGGGCCGGGACTGGCCGGTGGCGCCGGTGGTGGTCGGACGGGCGCCGTCGGGCGACGTCTTCGGCGCGGTGCCCAGGCCGGCGCCGATACGCGGCTGGGTGCCGGTCGTACCGGTGGAGGCCCGGCCGGCCGCGGCCGGTGGCTTGATCGGCTGTGTGCTCGTGGCGTTCGCGGGCTTGGCCGCCGGATCACCTCGATTTTGTGCTCGAC
>NZ_JAGPXV010000568.1:0-3900 GCF_018070405.1 Micromonospora sp. D75 | reverse complement strand
TCGCCGTCGAGCAGATGCGCGGCGACGTCGAGGCAGATGTGCCAGCCGGCGGCAGTCATCGCGGCGAGGTCGGGACCGCCGACCCGGTGCCGCAGCGTCAGCGTGGTGCCGTCGCCGTTGGCGGTCAACTCCCAGCGCAGCAGGTCGTCGCCCCAGGTGTACTCCAGCAGGTGCGGCCGGTCGGCGCGCAGCACCCGGGCCGGCGCCGGGTAGCTCTGGTCGCCGTCGACGGCGCTGAGTACGGCGTCGCCGGGGCGGCCCAGGTCACGGTCGGCCAGGAACGGCGCCCACTCGGCGAGCCGATCCGGGTCGGTGAGCGCGGCCCACACGGTTTCCGGCGGGTGCGGCAGGTCGCGGACGAAGACCAGTTCGTTTTCGGGTGTCAGCTTGACCCGGGCGAGTGGGCCCGGGCGGAACGTGGCGCGGTCCATCTGTCACTCCTGACTGTCGAGATGGCGTTCCAGGGCGTCGAGATGCGTGGTCCACATCGACCGGTACGGCTCGAGCCAGTCGTCGACTGCTCGTAGCGGCGCGGTGTCGACCCGGTAGATCCGCCGCTGCGCGGCAGTACGGCAGGTGACCAGGCCGGCGTCGCGGAGCACGCGCAGGTGCTTGGAGACGGCCGGCTGGCTCAGGCCCAGCGCGTCCACCAGCTCGCCGACGCTGCTCTCGGTCCGGCGCAGCCGGTCCAGGATGCGGCGCCGGGAGGGCTCGGCCAGCACGGCGAAGGCGTCGACTGTCACGCCTCCAATATGCCTCATCGGTTATATGCCTGGCAAGGAATGACAGGTCGCGCTGCCCCGCCCCGGCCGGCTCCATATGCTCGGGGCATGGAACTGCGGATCTTCACCGAACCCCAGCAGGGCGCCACGTACGACCAGCTCCTCGCCGTGGCCCGGCGTGCGGAGGAGACCGGCTTCGCCGCGTTCTTCCGCTCCGACCACTACCTGAAGATGGGCTCGGTGAGCGGTGACCCCGGCCCGACCGACGCCTGGACCACGCTCGCCGGGCTGGCCCGCGACACCACCCGGATCCGGCTCGGCACGCTGATGACCGCCGCCACGTTCCGGCTCCCCGGCCCGCTGGCGATCACCGTGGCGCAGGTCGACCAGATGAGCGGCGGCCGGGTCGAGCTGGGCATCGGCACCGGCTGGTACGCCGAGGAACACACCGCGTACGGCATCCCGTTCCCGCCGCTGGGGGAGCGGTTCGACCGGCTGGAGGAGCAGCTCGCGGTGATCACCGGGCTCTGGTCCACCCCGGCGGGCTCCACGTTCGACTTCCCCGGCACGTACTACCCGGTCAGCGACTCGCCGGCGCTGCCCAAGCCGGTGCAGAGCCCCCGCCCGCCGATCCTGCTCGGCGGCATGGGACCGAAGCGCACGCCCCGCCTGGCCGCCCGGTACGCCGACGAGTTCAACCTGCCGTTCGTCTCGGTCGAGGACGCCGTCACGCAGTTCCAGCGGGTACGCGACGCCTGCGCCGAGATCGACCGCGACCCGTCCACGATGGCCTGGTCCAACGCGCTCGTGCTGTGCTGCGGCCGCAACGAGGCCGAGGTGAAGCGGCGCGCCGAGGCGATCGGCCGTGACCCGGACGAGTTGCGTGCCAACGGCGCCGCCGGCACGCCCGCCGAGGTGGTCGAGACGCTCGGCCGGTACGCCGAGGCGCAGCGCAACCTGCTCGCCGCGCTGGATCTGTTCGCCGCGCTGGGCGACGACGAGGGGCGGGCGCACACCCATTTCGACCTCAGCATGCTGCACGACCGGCAGCGGCAGCCGCGGGAGGCGCTGCCGCACGCGCGGCGCAGCCTCGCCCTCTACGAACGGGTCGGGAGCCCGCTCAAGCAGGCGGTCGCGCTCAACGCGATCGGCTGGTACCACTCGCAGCTCGGCGAGCACCACGACGCGATCACGTTCTGCCGCCGCGCCCTCGCCCTGGCCGAGCGGGCCGGGAGCGCGTACGGGCAGGCGAACACGTGGGACAGCATCGGCTTCGCCCACCACCACCTGGGTGAGTACGAGGACGCGGTGGACTGTTTCCGGCAGGCCCTCGCGCTGTTCGCCGAGATCGGTGACCGGCATGCCGAGGGCATCGTGCTGGACCACCTCGGCGACACGTGGGCCGCGGCCGGGCGGGCGGACGCGGCCCGGGACGCCTGGCGGCGGTCACTCGCGTTGTACGAGGAACTCGGTCACGCCGACGCCGAGGCGGTACGGCGCAAACTTCACCGGTGAACGGTCAGAGCGCCGCGATCGCGGCCGACTCCGGCGGCAGCTCGATTCCGTCGCGCATCACCGTGACGCCCTCGGACGTGGCGAGCAGCACCCGGCGTACCACCCCGGGCAGGTTGATCCGCTGCGCCCGGCCGGCCAGGTTCGCCACCACGAGCGTGTCGCCGCGCCGCATCACCAGGAACCGGTCGCCGTGGCGGACGTCGACCCGGTCCAGCCGGGGGTCGGACAGGTCGGCCCGGGAGCGGCGCAGCGCGATCAGCCGCCGGTAGAGGTCGTACGTCTCGCGGTGCTCGGGCTTGTCCAGCTCGGCCCAGTCCAGCCGGGACCGCAGGAACGTCTGCGGGTCCTGCGGGTCCGGCACGTCGTCGGTGGCCCAGCCGTGGTCGGCGAACTCGCGTCTGCGGCCGGTGGCGACCGCCGTCGCGAGTTCCGGCTCGGGGTGGCTGGTGAAGAACTGCCACGGCGTGGCGGCCGCCCACTCCTCCCCCATGAACAGCATCGGCGTGAACGGCGCGGTCATCAGCAGCGTCGCGCCGACGCGCAGCAGCCCGGGCGACAGCGTGGCGGAGATCCGGTCGCCGGTGGCCCGGTTGCCGATCTGGTCGTGGTTCTGCAGGTACGCCACGAAGCGGTGGCCGGGGGTGCGCTGCCTGTCGACCGGGCGGCCGTGGCTGCGGCCGCGGAAGCTGGACCAGGTGCCGGCGTGGAAGAACCCGCCGGTCAGCACGTCGGTGAGGCACTCCAGCGAGCCGAAGTCGCCGTAGTAGCCCTGCCGTTCGCCGGTGAGCAGCGTGTGCAGCGCGTGGTGGGCGTCGTCGTTCCACTGGGCGTGCAGGCCGTACCCGCCCGCCTCGCGCGGCGTGATCAGGCGCGGGTCGTTGAGGTCGCTCTCGGCGATCAGCGACAGCGGCCGCCCGAGGTGCGTGGACAGCGCCTCCACCTCGGCGGCGACCTCCTCCAGCCAATGCACGGCCCGGCCGTCCGGCATGGCGTGCACGGCGTCCAGCCGCAGCCCGTCGACGTGGTAGTCGCGCAGCCAGCCCAGCACGCTGTCGGCGATGTAGCGGCGTACCCCGTCGGAGTGCGGGCCGTCCAGGTTGACGGTGCGGCCCCAGGTGTTGCTCTGCTCGGTGAGGTACGGCGCGAACCGCGGCGCGTAGGCCCCGGAGGGCCCGAAATGGTTGTAGACGACGTCGAGGATCACCCCCAGGCCCTTGGCGTGGGCGGCGTCGACGAACCGTTTCAGGCCGTCCGGGCCGCCGTACGGCTCGTGCGGCGCGAACCAGCAGACGCCGTCGTAGCCCCAGTTGTGCTCGCCGTTGAACGCGTTCACCGGCAGCAGCTCGACCATGTCCACGCCGAGGTCGACGAGGTGGTCGAGCCTGGCGATCGCCCCGTCGAACGTGCCTTCCGGGGTGAACGTGCCGATGTGCAGCTCGTACAGCACGCTGCCGGGCAGTTGCCGGCCGGTCCAGGCGGCGTCGGTCCAGGCGAACGCGGCGTGGTCGTAGAGCCGGCTGGGCCCGTGCACCCCGGCCGGCTGCCAGGCCGAGCGGGGGTCGGGCAGCGCCTGGGCGTCGTCGTCGAGCAGGAACGCGTAGTCGGTGCCGGGCCCGGCGCCGGGGACCTCGACCCGCCACCAGCCGTCCGGCGCCTGACGCAT
>NZ_JAGPXV010000567.1:0-3904 GCF_018070405.1 Micromonospora sp. D75 | reverse complement strand
GGCGGGGGCGGGGCGGGGTTAGTCGGCGGGCCAGGTGTGTACGGGCTCGTTGCTGCGCTGGAGTTCGGCGTAGCGCTTGACCATGTGGTGCAGGGCGGCCTCGCGGTCCAGGCCGCGGTGCCGCTCGGCCGCCCACACCGTCTCGGTCTGCCAGACCGCGCCGTTGCGGCCGGTACGGCAACGGCCCTCGATCACGCCCAGCAGGCGGTCCCGCTCGGCCGGGGCGACGCCGAACCGGTCCAGCCCCTGCTCGGCCACCGGGAGCAGCGTCTCGAGGACGAGCTTGGTCACCGGTACGTCGCCGAGGCGCGGCCAGTGCAGGACCGCCTCGATGCCGCGCCGGGCGGCGGCGTGGAAGTTCTCCTCCGCCGAGCTGAACGTCAGCTGGCTCCAGATGGGACGGTCCGCCTCGGCGAGGCCGCGGGCCAGCCCGAAGTAGAAGGCCGCGTTGGCGAGCATGTCCACCACTGTCGGGCCGGCGGGCAGCACCCGGTTCTCGACCCGCAGGTGCGGGCGGTCGTTCATGATGTCGTAGACCGGCCGGTTCCAGCGGTAGACGGTGCCGTTGTGCAGCCGCAGCTCGCCGAGCTGGGGCACGCCCCCGGCGTGCAGCACCTCGACCGGGTCCTCGTCCTCGCAGATCGGCAGCAGCGGCGGGAAGTAGCGGACGTTCTCCTCGAACAGGTCGAAGATCGAGGTGATCCAGCGCTCCCCGAACCACACCCGGGGGCGTACTCCCTGGGCCTTCAGCTCGTCCGGGCGGGTGTCGGTGGCCTGCTGGAACAGCGCGATCCGGGTCTCCGCCCAGAGCTGCCGGCCGTAGAGGAACGGCGAGTTGGCCCCGACGGCGACCTGGACGCCGGCGATCGCCTGGGACGCGTTCCAGTAGTCGGCGAAGCTGTCCGGCGCGACCTGCAGGTGGAACTGGAGGCTGGTGCAGGCGGCCTCCGGCGCGATCGAGTCGGTGTGCGTACGCAGCCGCTCGACGCCGTTGATGTCCAGCTCGATGTCCTCGCCCCGGGCGCCCACGATCTGGTCGTTGAGGACGCGGTACCGCTCGTTCGTGGAGAGGTTGTCGGCGACCAGGTGGCGTTCGGTGAGCGTGGGCAGGATGCCGACCATCATGATCGTCGCGTCGGACTTGGCGGCCCGCTCGTCGGCGCGGCTGAGGCTGCTGCGCAGGTCCTGCTCGTAGTCGGCGAAGCCGCTGCCCTCGATCAGCCGGGGTGAGGCGTTCAGTTCGAGGTTGAACTGCCCCAGCTCGGTCTGGAACAGCGGGTCGGCGATGTCGGCCAGGATCTGGTCGTTGCGCATGGCGGGTTCGGCGGCGGCGTCGATCAGGTTCAGCTCGATCTCCAGCCCGGTCATCGGCCGGTCGGCGTCGAAGCCGAAGTCGTCGAGCATCAGTGCGAAGACGTCCAGGCAGCGCCGGACCTTCTGCCGGTAGCGGACCCGATCCTCGCGGGAGAAGGCGCCCTGGTCGACGTCTCTGCCCATGTGTCCTCCCGACGCCGGTGCGACGGAACCGTACCGTTCCGCAACGCATTGTGAACCATTCACGTGGTGCGCGTAAGTGCGCCCCGTCCGCAGCCCGCTGTACGGGCGGCAGATCTGCACCTGTACCCCGTCGGCACCCCCACCAGCGCGGTCGGCCGGAGAACATCGGGTGACGATTCGCACCCGCTGCGCGTACACGGGAAGGGCCCGCACCGTCGGCGGACGGTGCGGGCCCCGCGGGCCTGGCCGGGCTCAGCCCTGGCGGATGGCCTCACCCTCGATCTCGATCTTGACCTTGCGGCCGACCAGGACGCCACCGGTCTCCAGCGCCACGTTCCAGGTCAGGCCGATGTCCTCGCGGTCGATCTCGGTGGAGGCGGAGAAGCCGAAGATGTCCTGCCCGAAGGGGCTGCGGCCGACGCCCTCGAACTCGACCTCCAGCTCGACCTGACGGGTCACGCCCTTGATGGTCAGCTCGCCGACGAGCACGAACTCGTTGCCGTCGCGGGACTTCACCTCGGTGCTGCGGAACTCCAGCGTCGGGTACTGCTCGACGTCGAGGAACTCCGGGCTGCGCAGGTGCGCGTCGCGGTCCGCCTGTGCGGTGTTGATGCTGGCGGCCTGGATGCTGGCGGTGACCGTGGACTGCATCGGGTCGTCGGCGATGGTGATGGTGGCGGTCGCGTCGGCGAACTCACCGCGTACCTTGCTGACCATCATGTGCCGGGCGACGAATCCGACACGCTTGTGCGCGGCATCCAGAAGATAGGTGCCGGGGGTGGGGATGGTGAGACCCTCCCAGTCGCGGGTAGTCGCCTCGGTGCTGCTGGTCATGGTGCTCTCCTCCGGGGAAAACGGTTTAGTATCCCAACGACTGACTGAGCAACTATAGCTACAGCAATATTCCCTGTGTCAAGTGTTGCTAGGATGGTGGCGTGGACCAGAACGTGTTCGACGATCCCCGGATCACCGCCGTCGGCCTCCTCGTCGAGGCGCACGCCGGGCTCTCCGCCCGGTTCGCCGCCCAGTTCGACGAGCACGGCCTCTCCCCGGTCGAGTTCGAGGTGCTCACCCGACTCGCCCGCTCACCCAACAACCAGCTGCGGATGACTGACCTGGCGGCGCAGACCTCGCTCTCCACCAGCGGCGTGACCCGCGTGGTGGACCGGATGGAGCGGGACGGGCTGATCCGCCGGCGCGCCTGCCCGTCCGACCGCCGCAGCTCCTTCGCGGTGGTGACCGCAGCGGGCCTGAGCCGGCTGGACGCCATCCTTCCCGGCCACCTGCGGATCATCGAGCAGTGGTTCACCGGCCAGCTCGACCCGAGCCAGCTCGACGGGCTGCTGGACGGGCTGCGCCGGGTCCGGGACGCGGTCCACCCGGGTGCCACGGCCGGCAGCACCGAGCCGGACGAGGACGCCGCCTGACGGTCCACTGCCGACGGTCCACAGCTCCACCATCCGCCGATTGATACCGGCGGGTCACCGGCAGAATGACCGGCAGAACCGCTCAAACAGTCGGGCGAAAGGGTGCAAAAGCCCCCATATCTCTTGCAGCCCATCGGTAGTCTTCCCGCAGCGGGGGGCACCGGGGGGTGCTGGCGCGAGCGTCGAGCGAGGGGCAGCACCAGGGGGCTACTTCGTTCGCGCCACCCCCGCGCCCTCCGCCTCCTGGCGCACGCAGCCGCTGGTCAGCGTGCCTTCTGACGCCGGGCCGCCAGGGAGAAGAGCAGTTCCTCCTCCTGCGGCAGCAGGCTGACGCCGGTGGCCCGCCGAGCGGCGTCCAGGCGGTCCAGCACGGCCGGGTCCCCGCTGCTGACCGCCAGCCCCACGAGCGCCTCGACCAGGTCGCGCCGGCCCGCGCCGCCCGCCGCCGCGTCGGCCGCCGCCGCGAACCACTCCACCGCCAGTTCCCGGTCCCCCCGGCGCAGCGCCACGTGCCCCTCGATCAGCCCACGCAGCGCGTCCTCGGCGCGTGCGTCCGCCACCGCGCCGGGTGGATTCAGGCTCTCCATGACCGGCGGCCGACGCTGGCCCGGCACCGCACCCGAGGGCCACAGCTCGGCGGCCGCGGCCAGCGCCTCGTCGCCCCGGCCCTGGCCGGCGAGCGCCAGCGCGACCTTGCCGACCGTCCGTCGCTGTCGGCGGGGATCGCCCAGCTCGGCGAGCGCGGTCGCCACCCGGCGGCCCTGCTCGACCGCCTCCGCGTACCGGCCCTCCAGACGGGTCAGCTCGGCCTGATCGGCCCGCGCCAGCAGGCGCAGGCGCCGGTCGCCGCACTGCGCCGCCAGGCGGTCCACGGTGGCCAGCCGCCGCCGGGCGTCGGCCAGCCGCGCCGCGCGTACGTCGTGCCAGGTGAGGTGCGACTGGGCAACGGCCATCTCGCGTACCCGGCCGTGGCGGGTGGC
>NZ_JAGPXV010000566.1:0-3907 GCF_018070405.1 Micromonospora sp. D75 | reverse complement strand
GTAAGGATGGGGGAGAAAATTGCGGCTTACGGCGGGGGCGAACGTGGCGAGCGGGACAAGTCGGGACGTGCTCGGCAGAGGGCTACGGGTGCTCGGCCGGGCCATCCGGGAACAGCCGCGGATCTTCGCGGTGGCGGTCAGCGGCAGCGTGCTGTTCGGCCTCCTGGTGATCGCCAGCGCGTACGTGGTCGGCGGGGTGGTCGGCAAGGTCGTCGTGCCCGCGGTCGAGCGCGGCGAGGTGGCCCGCGGGACCCTGGCGCTGGCCGCGGCGGCGCTGCTCGGCATCAGCGTGCTGCGGGTCGTCGGCATCTTCGGCCGGCGGCTCGGCGCCGGTTACATGCAGTACCGGCTCCAGGCCGCCTACCGCCGCCGGGTCACCCGCCGCTACCTGGAACTGCCGCTGGCCTGGCACCACCGCAACTCCACCGGCACGCTGCTGTCGAACGCCAACTCCGACGTGGAGGCGGCCTGGTACCCGATCGCGCCGCTGCCGTTCGCGGTCGGCACGCTGGTGATGCTGGTCGGCGCGGTGGCGTCACTGTTCGTCACCGACTGGGCGCTGGCCCTGGTCGGCCTCGCCGTGTTCCCCGCGCTGTTCGCGCTCAACGTGGTCTACTCCCGCCGGATGGCGCCCCGGCAGGCCCGGGCGCAGCGGCTGCGCGCCGAGGTCAGCGGCATCGCGCACGAGAGCTTCGACGGCGCGCTGGTGGTCAAGACGATGGGCCGCGAGGCCCAGGAGACCGCCCGTTTCGCCGCCCGCGCCGGCGAGCTGCGGGACGCGCTGATCTCGGTCGGCCGGCTGCGCGGCGTCTTCGACCCGATGCTGGAGACGCTGCCCAGCCTCGGCACGCTCGCCGTGCTGGTGGTCGGCGCGATCCGGCTGCGGCAGGGCGCGATCACCGTGTCCGAGCTGGTCAGCGTCGCGTTCCTGTTCACCGTGCTGGCCTTCCCGGTGCGCGCCATCGGCTGGGTGCTGGCCGAGCTGCCGCGCAGCGTCGCCGGGTGGGACCGGGTGCGCCGGGTGCTCGACGCGACAGGCGAGATGCCGTACGGCACGAGGACGCTCGACCCGCCCACCCGTACGCCGGCCACGCTCGCGTTCCACGACGTGCACTTCGCGTACGAGCCGGCCGAGGCGCACCTGCCCGGCGCCCAGGTGCTCGGCGAGGTGACGTTCACCGTGCCGGCCGGGAAGACCGTCGCCCTGGTCGGGCCCACCGGTTCGGGCAAGTCCACGATCGCGTCGTTGGCCGTGCGCCTGGTCGACCCGGGCGCCGGGCGGGTCACGCTGGACGGCGTGGACGTGCGGGAACTGACCGCCGCCTCGCTCGCCGGCACCGTGGCGCTGGTGGCGCAGGTGCCGTTCGTCTTCGACGACACGGTCCGGGCCAACATCGCGCTGGACCGGGCCGGCATCGGCGACGACGAGGTGTGGGCGGCGCTGCGGCTGGCCGAGGCGGACGGCTTCGTGGCCGCGCTGCCGGACGGGCTGGACACCATGGTCGGCGAGCGGGGCACCTCGCTGTCCGGCGGGCAGCGGCAGCGGCTGACGCTGGCCCGGGCGCTGGCCGGGCGCCCCCGGCTGCTGGTGCTCGACGACGCCACGAGCGCTGTCGACCCGCGCGTCGAGGCGGCCATCCTGGCCGGGCTGCGCGCGCCCGCCGACGGCGGCGCCCCGGCGTCGATCCTGGTGGTGGCGTACCGCCGGGCCACCATCGCGCTCGCCGACGAGGTGATCTACGTGGAGCAGGGCCGGGTGGTCGCCCGCGGCGCCCACACCGAGCTGCTGGCCACCGTGCCCGGCTACGCCGACCTGGTCACCGCGTACGAGCAGGCCGAGCAGGAACGCGAGCAGAAGCAGACGTACGACGAGGTCACGCCGTTGCCGTCGGGCCTGGAGATTGAGGTGGACCGGTGAGTACGACCACGGGGGAGAACACCGAGAGCGCCGAGACCACCTGGCAGACGTTGCGGCGCGGGCTGGCGCTCTCCCCGGAGCTGCGCACCGGTCTCGCCGGCACGCTGGCGCTGGCGCTGGTCTACATGGTCGGCCGGGTCGCCGTGCCGGTGGCGGTGCAGCGCGGCATCGACCACGGCATCGTCGGCGGGCTCGACCTGAACGTCATCTCGCTCACCGTGGCGATCACCGCCGGGGTGCTGGTGGTCACCACCGCCTGCGGCTACCTGATGATGCGCCGGCTGTTCACGGTGAGCGAGACGGCCCTGGCCGGGGTGCGCACCCGGGCGTTCCGGCACGTGCACGACCTGTCGATGCTGCACCAGCAGTCCGAGCGGCGCGGCTCGCTGGTCTCCCGGGTGACCAGCGATGTCGACCAGATCACCCAGTTCCTCCAGTGGGGCGGCGTGATCCTGATCGTCAACCTGGGCCAGCTGCTGGTGACCACAGCGGTGATGCTCGCGTACTCCTGGCAGTTGACGCTCGTGGTGCTCGTCGCGTTCGCGCCGGCGGTGCTGGTGATCCGGCAGTTGCAGCGCCGCCTCGCCGGGGCCTACGGCCTGGTGCGGCAGCGCACCGGCACGCTGCTCGGCGCGATCGGCGAGAGCGTGGTGGGCGCGCCGGTGATCCGGGCGTACGGCATCGCCGGGCGGACCGCGCGGCGGCTCGACACGGCCATCGACGGTCAGCGGGTGGCCCAGCAGCGGGCGATCCGGATCAGCATCATGGGCAGCTCGGTGGGGGAGCTGGCGGCCGGGCTGGCGCTGGCCGGCGTGGTCGTGGTCGGGGTGAGCCTGGGCGTCGACCGCACGCTGTCGGTCGGCCAGCTCACCGCGTTCCTGTTCCTGGTCACGCTGTTCATCCAGCCGGTGCAGATCGCCACCGAGGTGCTCAACGAGGCGCAGAACGCGATCGCCGGCTGGCGCCGGGTGCTGGACGTGCTGGACGTCTCCCCGGACGTGGCCGACCCGGGCGAGCAGGGGCGGGAGCTGCCGCCCGGGCCGCTGGACGCCCGGTTCGCCGGTGTGACGTTCGCCTATCCGGGCGGCCCGCCGGTGCTGCACGACGTGACGCTGGACATCCCGGCCAAGAGCCGGGTGGCGGTGGTGGGCGAGACCGGCAGCGGCAAGACCACGTTCGCCAAGCTGCTCACCCGGCTGATGGACCCGACCGAGGGCGCGGTGCTGCTCTCCGGCGTCGACCTGCGGCAGGTGCGTTTCGACTCGCTGCGTTCCCGGGTGGTGATGGTGCCGCAGGACGGCTTCCTCTTCGACGCCACGGTCGGGGAGAACGTCCGCTTCGCCCGCCCCGACCTGACCGACGAGCGGCTCACCGCCGCCTTCGGCGAGCTGGGCCTGGCCGACTGGCTGGACGGGCTGCCGTCCGGGCTGGACACGCCGGTCGGTGAGCGCGGGGAGGCGCTCAGCGTCGGCGAGCGGCAGCTCGTGGCGCTGGCCCGGGCGTACGTCGCGGACCCGGACCTGCTGGTGCTGGACGAGGCGACGAGCGCCGTCGACCCGGCCACCGAGGTACGCCTGCAACGCACGCTCGACGCGGTGACCCGGGGGCGGACCACGCTCGCCATCGCGCACCGGCTGTCCACCGCGCAGGCGGCGGACGAGGTGATCGTGGTGGACCGGGGCCGGATCGTGCAGCGTGGCCCGCACGACGAGCTGGTCCGCGACACCGACTCCGTGTACGCGCTGCTGTACGCGTCCTGGTTGGAGCAGACCCGGTAACCGGTCAGCGGGAGTAGAACTCCACCACCAGTTGCTCGTCGCAGACCACCGGCACCTCGTGCCGGGCCGGTTCGCGTACCAGCGTGGCGCGCAGCTGCGCCGGCTGCGCCGACAGGTACGGCCGGGGTTGCGCGTCGGCGTGCGCCCCGGCGGCGGCGAGCTGGAACGGCGGCAGCGTGCGGCTGCGCTCGCGTACGCCGACCACCTGGCC
>NZ_JAGPXV010000565.1:0-3911 GCF_018070405.1 Micromonospora sp. D75 | reverse complement strand
CACCCCGGGCGGTCGCGCCCGCGGTCGCGGGCTGACCGGTCAGGTCTGCCCGGCCACGAGTTCCGCGGCGGCCGCGTCGAGTCGCCGCGCGTACCCGGGGGTGATGCTGCCCTCGCGGCGGCGGTCGTCGAGCTTGTCGCGGAGCCGGTCCACGGCGGCGGTCACCTCGCCCTCACCGCTCGCGGCGACCGCGTTGCGCAGCAGGTGGCGCAGGTCCACCCCGACGTCCTCGCGGATCTGACCCTCCGCCCGCCCGGCCTCGATCAGCCCGTCGACCCGTTCGGCGGCGTCGGGCTGGCCGGTCGCGGGCGGACGGTTGCCGCCGGTGGCGGGCGCGCTCGACGGTGTGGCCGGCGCCGTGACGACCGGCGGCTCCGGCGCGGGCGCGACGGTGGACGGCGGCTGGACCGGCCCGGCGGTCGGCAGCACCCGGGGGTCCTCCGGCCGGTCCGGTGTCAGCGTGGGCACGAGCAGCGCGGCGGCGGCGACCACCGCCACGCCGGCCGCCGCGAGCGCGAGGACGCGCCGCCGGCTCGGCGCGGCGGCCGGGTTGCCCGGCGGGACCGGGTCCGCGGCCGGCCCGGGCGGCGGGGGAGCAGACGACGGCGGCAGCGCGGGCAGCGTCATGGTGGGCGCCAGCATGGTGGCGGCCTGCGGGTCGGCGGGCAGCATCTGGTCGCGCAGCACGGCCGCCACCCGGTGCGCGGTGGGCCGCTGTCGCGGGTCGCGGGCCAGGCAGCGCAGGCAGATCTCCGCGACCGGTCCCGGCAGCCCCGGTACGCCGTCGAGGCTGGGCTCCGGGCTCTCCGCGAGCGCGGCGCTGAGCTCCTCCCAGGTCTCCGCCGGGTACGGCGGGTGCCCGGTCAGCGTCTCGAACAGCAGCACGCCGAGCGAGTAGACGTCGGTGGCCGGCTGGGCCGGCGCCCCGTCCAGCCGTTCCGGCGCCACGTACGCGGGGGTGCCGAACGTGCCGCCATCCTCGTCGTCGTCCGGCGTCCCGACCCGGGTGGCGATGCCGAAGTCGAGCACCTTCGCCCCGGTGCCGGTCATCATCACGTTGGCCGGGGTCACGTCCCGGTGCACGATGCCGAGCCGGTGCGCGGCGGCGAGCGCCTCGGCCACCTGGGCGCCGGTCTCCACCGCCTCCGGCCAGGGCAGCGGCCCCTCGGTGAGCCGGTGTTCCAGCTCCTCACCGGCGAGCAGCTCCATCACCACGAACGAGGTGATCGAGCCGTCCGGCGCCACCGTCTCGCCGTAGTCGTGCACGGCCGTGACATGTGGATGGTCGAGCTGGGCGGCCGAGCGGGCCTCCTCGCGCACCATGTCGCGGAACCGGGCGTCGGCGGCGAGCGAGGGCGCGAGCACCTTGACCGCCACCACCCGGTCGAGCACCTCGTCGCGGGCCCGCCAGATCACCGACATGCCACCGGCGCCGATCCGGTCGATGAGCCGGTACCGACGGGCCAGCAGGCGGCCGGCCTGGAGTGTCGCCATCAGCTCGCACCTGCCTGGGCTCGGGAGCGCTATCAGGTTGCGTGAATGTGTCTTACCTGTCAACAGTCCGCGCGGCGCCGATCGCGCGGCGCGCATCCGTGATGGCTCCCGGTCACCGCCGGGACCAGCGGGGACGGTCCGCCCGGCCGGCTGTGGGCCGCGTGCCAGGATGAACGTCATGGCAGCAGGTCCGGTGGCGTTCGTGCTCGGCGGCGGGGGAGTGCTCGGCGCGGTCGAGGTGGGGATGCTGCGCGCCCTGTTCCGCGCCCGGATCAAACCCGACCTGGTGCTGGGCACCTCGATCGGCGCGGTCAACGGCGCCCTGGTCGCCGCCGACCCGACCGAGGCGGTCACCGACCGGCTGGTCCGGCTCTGGGCGTCGCCCGAGGCCAGCGAGGTGTACGGCGACTCGGTCGCCCGCCAGCTGCGCCGGTTCGCCGCCCGTACCCACCTGCACTCGCCCCGGCCGCTGTACCGCCTGCTGGAGAGCACACTGGGCGAGGACACCACCTTCGCCGACCTGGCCGTGCCGTTCCGCTGCTGCGCCGCGAACATCGAGCGCGCCGCCGAGCACTGGTTCCACAGCGGGCCGCTGGTGCCGGCCGTGCTCGCCTCCGCCTCGGTGCCCGGGCTGCTGCCCCCGACCCAGATCGACGGCCAGCACTACATCGACGGCGGCGTGGTCAACTCGATCCCGGTCGGCGAGGCGGTGCTGCTCGGCGCGAAGCAGATCTTCGTGCTCCAGGTGGGCCGGATAGAGCGTGAGCTGAGCCCGCCGCGCCGCCCCTGGGAGATCGCCCAGGTGGCGTTCGAGATCGCCCGCCGGCACCGGTTCGCGCGGGAGATGGCGGCGCTGCCCGAGGACGTGGAGGTACACGTGCTGCCCACCGGCGGGCTGGAGCCGCGCGACGACAGCCCGTGGGCGTACCGGGACACCGCGGCGGTGGGCCGGCGGATCAGTCGCGCGTACACTGCCTCCCGCCGATACCTGGACACCGCGCTGGAGCGCTGATGCCGTTGCCGCCCCGCTGGCTCCGCCGGCTGGTGCTCGCGCCCGGAGTGGTGCTGCTCGCCTTCTTCGTGGTGACCACGCTGCCGGCCTGGGCGCTGCTCGCGCTCGCCGCGTCGCCGCTGGTGCCGGGACGGCTGCGCCCGCTGCGGCTGCTCTGGTTCGGCACCGTCTACCTGGTCTGGGACGCCGCCGCGCTGCTCGCCCTGTTCCTGCTCTGGCTGGCCTCCGGCTTCGGCGTCTACAAGCGTGCGCCGGCCTTCCAGCGGGCCCACTACGTGCTCGCCGGATGGTTCCTGCGGGTGATGTTCTGGCAGGCCCGGTGGACGCTGCGGCTGAGCATCGACGTGGTCGGCACCGACCCGGACACCGCCCTGCCCGGCCGCCCCGAGCTGGTGGTCTGCCGGCACGCCGGGCCCGGTGACTCGTTCATCCTGATCCACGCGCTGGTGAACTGGTTCAACCGGGAACCCCGGATCGTGCTCAAGGAGACGCTCCAGTGGGATCCGGCCATCGACGTGCTGCTCAACCGGCTGCCCAACCGGTTCATCGCGGCCGGGCCGGACGGGCGCGACTCGGTGGTGCGGCAGATCGGGCACCTGGCCACCGGCCTGGACGACGACGACGCCTTCGTGATCTTCCCGGAGGGGGGCAACTTCACCCCGTCCCGGCGGCTGCGCGCGATCGACCGGCTCCGCGGGCTCGGGCTGGAGCGGATGGCGCGCCGCGCCGAGCGGATGCGGCACGTGCTCGCCCCGCAGCCCGGCGGGCTGCTCGCCGCGCTCGACGCCGCGCCGGACGCCGGAGTGATCTTCGTGGCGCACACCGGCCTGGACCAGATGCTCACCGTCGCCGACGTGTGGCGCGAGCTGCCGATGGACAAGCGGATCGTGATGCGGTTCTGGTCGGTGCCGCCGGAGGAGATCCCGGCCGGCGAGCAGGAACGCATCGACTGGCTGTTCGACTGGTGGGCCCGCATCGACAGGTGGATCGCGGACAACCGCAACGGCACCGTCGACGCCTGATCCGATTCCCCGCGCCTGTTCGGCGCGCCGGCCGCGCGCCGCGTAAGGTGCGCTGGTGGAGCAGATCTGCGTGGTGACGACTGTGGTGGACGCCCGCGGGGTCGCGGACGTGCTGGCGGCCGCGGCGGTCGCCGGCCGGCTGGCGGCGTGCGCCCAGGTCGGCGGCCCGGTGGACAGCACCTACTGGTGGCAGTCGGCGATCCAGACCACCGCCGAGTGGCAGGTGCGGTTCAAGACCGCGCCGGACCGGGTGGACGCGCTGGTCGACCAGCTCCGCGCCAACCACCCGTACGAGGTGCCGGAGATCCTGGTCAGCCGGGAGGACAGCGGCAACCCCGGTTACACCGCCTGGGTGCGCGAGCAGACCCGGCCCTAGGTACTCC
>NZ_JAGPXV010000564.1:0-3933 GCF_018070405.1 Micromonospora sp. D75 | reverse complement strand
CGGCGGGCCCCGTCGGCCGGGTGGCACGGCCACGCTGCGACATTCCGCGCACCTCTCCTGCTGTTGCCACGACCCGCGGGCCGTGTTGTCCCGGGCCGGTGCGGGCGGTCGGCCCGCCATACCGGCACGCCACCGGGGCGTCCGCGCCCGGTGGTTGCGCAGAGCGTAACGCTAACGGCCGCGGACGGACCCGGCGGCGCACCGAGACCCTGACCCACGAGGCGGCGCGAATGGTGTTGACTCTGTCAGGTGGGGACCGGCAGAACACCATCCGACCAGGTCAGAGCGGGGCATTCCCGGCGCTGGCTGCTGCGCGCCGGAGGGCTCGTGGCGCTCGGCGGCGCGGCCGCGCCGCTGACCGGTTGTGATCTTTTTGACCGCGACCAGGAGCCACCGGCGCCTGATGCGCTGGAGCCGCTGGCCGCCGAGGCGCTGGCGCTGGAGGCCCGCTACCGGGCAGCCGCCACCGCCGCCCCGGCGCTCGCCGGACGGCTCACCCCGATCGCCGACGCGCACAAGGCGCACGCCGAGGAGCTACGCCGGGTCATCGGCCGGCCAGCTCCCTCCGGCACGCCGGCGGCCGCCGGCTCGGCGAGCGCGCCCGCGCCCGACGCCGTGCTCACCGAGCTGCGTCAGGCCGAGCAGGAGGGCCGGACCAACGCGGCGAAGGCCTGCGCCGAGGCGCCGGCCGAGCGGGCCGCGCTGCTCGGCTCGATCGCCGCCGCGCGGGCGACCCACGTGGAGGCCCTGAAGTGAACAACCCGACGACCGGCCCGGCCCAGGCCCTCGCCGACGCGCTCGCCGCCGAGTACGCGGCGATCTGGGCGTACGGGGTGATCGGCGTGCACCTCACCGGCGCGGCGCGGACGGCGGCCCGGGCCGCCGAGGCGGCGCACCGGTCCCGCCGCGACGCGCTGCTCCTGCAGCTCGCCGAGGGCTCCGGGCAGGTACCCGCGGACCGGGCCGGGTACGCGCTGCCCTATCCGGTCACCGACCGGGCGGGAGCGCTGCGGCTGGCGGTGGAGATCGAGGAGCGGACCGCCGGGCACTGGCGGGCCGCGCTCGCGCACACCAGCGGCGTGGAGCGGAACACGGCGCTCGCCGCGCTCACCGACTGCGCGCTGCGGGCCACCCGCTGGCGGCGTACGGCGGGCGTGACACCGGTCACCGTTCCGTTCCCGGGCCGCCCCGCCTGAGCGCGACGCCGGTCACCCGGCGAAGCTTCCCGGTTGCGCTGCGCATACCAGGTATGCATACTCGCGGTCATGTCCATCCGTCACGGCCTGCTCGCCCTGCTCGAACGCGGCCAGATGTACGGCTATCAGCTCCGTGCCGCGTTCGAGGAGTCCACCGGGTCGACCTGGCCGCTGAACATCGGGCAGGTCTACACCACGCTGGCCCGGCTGGAACGCGACGGACTGGTGCGCCCGCTGCCGGAGAACGAGAGCGGGCAGCGGCCGTACGAGATCACCGACGCCGGACGGGCGGACCTGGCGATGTGGTTCGCCACCCCGATCAGCCGCGCCGACCGTCCCCGCGACGAGTTGTCGATCAAGCTGGCGCTGGCGTTGACCACGCCGGGCGTCGACGTGCGGGCGGTGGTGCAGACCCAGCGCACCGCCACCATGCGCGCGCTTCAGGAGTTCACCCGGTTGAAGTACACGAGCGACAAGCCGGAGGATCTACCCTGGCGGCTGGTGCTGGACGCGATGATCTTCCAGACCGAGGCCGAGGTGCGGTGGCTCGACCACTGCGAGACCAGCCTGGTCCGGCACCGCCCGGCGCCGATCCGGGCGGTCGACCACCCCGAGGCGGTGGACCGGGCCGGCGACGAAGCCCGCCGGTGACCCGGCACGGGAGGCGCTGATGGACCCGATCGACGGGGTGCTGGAACTGCGGGACGTACGCCGTACCCACGGCGCCGGTGAGGCCGCCGTGCACGCGCTGCGCGGCGTGAGCCTGACCGTGCGGGCCGGGGAACTGGTGGCGGTGATGGGCCCGTCCGGGTCCGGCAAGTCCACGCTGCTGGCGCTGGCCGGCGGCCTGGACCGGCCCACCGGCGGCGAGGTGGTGGTCGAGGGCGAGGCGCTGGTCGGGCTGTCCGCCCGGGAGCTGGCCCGGCTGCGCCGCCGCCGGATCGGGTACGTCTTCCAGGATCTGAACCTGCTCGGCAGCCTGACCGCCGTGGAGAACGTGGCGCTCCCCCTGGAACTGGACGGCGCCGGCGTACGGGCGGCCCGCCAGTCGGCCCTCGACGCGCTGCGCGAGGTCGACCTGGAGGACCTGGCCGACCGCTTCCCGGACCAGATGTCCGGCGGCCAGCAGCAGCGGGTGGCGATCGCCCGGGCCCTCGTCGGCGAACGCCGCCTGGTCCTCGCCGACGAGCCGACCGGCGCGCTGGACTCGCAGACCGGTGAGGCGGTGCTGCACCTGCTGCGCCGCCGGGTGGACGCCGGGGCGGCCGGGGTGCTGGTCACCCACGAGGCCCGGCACGCGGGCTGGGCGGACCGGGTGGTCTTCCTGCGCGACGGGGTGATGGTCGACTCGACCGCCCCGCTGATCGGCGTCGACCACCTGCTCAGCGGCAGCATCCGGTGACCGGCGGCCGCCTCGCCGCCGTACGCGGATCGTGGCGGACCGCGCTGCGGATCGCCCGCCGGGAGGCCCGGCGGTCCCGGCGGCGCACGCTGCTGGTGCTGGTGATGATCGCGCTGCCGGTGCTCGGCCTCAGCTTCGCCGCGGTCAGCTACGACATGGGCGACCTGACCCGCGCCGAGCGGATCGAACGCCAGCTCGGCGGCGCCGACGTCGCGCTGCGCTGGGACAGCCTGACGGCGGTGAGGCAGGACGCCTGGGGCGAGTCGGCCTGGCCGGTCGAGGGCGAATGGGTCGGCCGGACCCGTCCGGCGACCGCCGAGGAGGTGCGCGCGCTGCTGCCCGACGGCAGCCGGGTCGCCCGCACGCGCTGGTGGATGACGTTCTCGACCCGGATCGGCCGGCACGTCGAGTCGCTCGACGCGCGCGCCCTGGACCTGACCGACCCGCTCACCCGGCCGCTGGCCCGGGTCCTCGACGGCCGGCCGCCGGTGCGCCCGGACGAGATCGCGGTCAGCCCGGCGGCGCTGCGCCGGCTCGACACCCGCATCGGCAACCCGGTACGCACCATCGACGGCGCCACGTACCGGGTGGTCGGGGTGGTGGAGTACCCGGACAACCTCCGGGAGGTGATCACGCTGGCCGGGGTGACCCCGGAGACCGCGGCCGGCAGCGACACCTGGCTGGTGGACCTGCCCGGCCCGCTCGACCCGGGGCTCGCCGACCGGCTGAACGCGCAGGGCATCCAGATCGTCGTCCGCGACCCGCTGCCCGGGCGGGAGGAGCTCACCCGCGGTATGCGCGTGCCGGACGCCGACGAGGCCGGCGTCGTCGGCGTGGTCGGCGGGCTGGTCCTGCTGGAGGTGGTGCTGCTGGTCGGCCCGGCCTTCGCGGTGAGCGTCCGCCGTCGGCGGCGCGACCTCGCGCTCGTCGCGGTGGCCGGTGGCGACGCCTCCCACCTGCGCCGGATCGTGCTCGCCGACGGGGTGGTGCTCGGCGCCGGCGGGGCCGCCCTCGGGCTGCTGCTCGGCATCGGCGCCGCGTTCGCCGGCCGGCCGCTCGTCGAGCAGTACCTGCTCGGGGAGCGCCTCGGGGCGTACCGGATCTTCCCGACCGCGCTGGTCGCGATCGCCGCGACGGCGGTGCTGGCCGGGGTGCTGGCGGCGATGGCGCCGGCCTGGACGGCGGCCCGGCAGGACGTGGCGACCGGCCTCGCCGGCCGGCGCGACGGGTCCCGGCCCCGCCGCCGCTGGCTGCTGATCGGGGTGGCGCTCACCGTCGCCGGGACCGCGATCGCCGCGTTCGCCGCCGGCCGCACCTCGCAGACCGGCGTGCTGG
>NZ_JAGPXV010000563.1:0-3946 GCF_018070405.1 Micromonospora sp. D75 | reverse complement strand
GCATCACCCTTTTACCGGGCACCCCGATTCAACCGACTTCCGTCGGTCGTTCCGAGGAATTCGGCAGGCCGGCCGCCCGCGGTTTCCCGCTGGCTCGTCCGTTTCCCTGCCGGCCGATAACCTTACCCGGTCGGTTCCGCCTCGCCAAATCCGCCTCCCGGCGAATCCGGGGCACCACCCGGTTCTCAGGTCCTGCGCTCCGGCCTTCCAGGTCTTTCGCCCTGTTTCGTCCGTTCCGCGCTGGCAGAGAGAAAGTTACGCGCCCAGCGGAGTGATCGTCAAATCCGCTGGGCGCGTCCCGCGTCACATTGTCGACAACGGACTATCCGCGCAGCTCGACACCGGCGAACGAGCGCTTGCCCCGGCGCAGCACGAGGTACCGGCCGTGCAGCAGGTCGTCCGCCGACACGGTGGCGTCCACCTCGGAGATCCGGGTGTTGTTCACGTACGCGCCACCCTCGGCGATCACCCGGCGGGCCTCCTTCATGCTCGGCACCAGGCCGGACTCCTTGAGCAGGCCGGCGACGTCCGGCAGCTCGTCGAGACGCACCAGGCCGGCCTCGGTCAGCGCGGCGCGCAGCGTCTCCGGGGCCAGCTCGTCGAGCGAGCCCCGCCCGAACAGCGCCTGGCTCGCCGCGACCGCCTGGGCCGTCTCCCGCTCGCCGTGCACCAGCGTGGTCAGCTCCTCGGCGAGCGCCCGCTGGGCCAGGCGCGCCTGCGGGCGTTCCGCGGTCGCCTTCTCCAGCTCCTCCAGCTCCTCACGGGAGCGGAAGCTGAAGTACCGCAGGTGGCGGCTGACGTCCCGGTCGTCGGCGTTGACCCAGAACTGGTAGAACGCGTACGGGCTGGTCATCTGCGGGTCGAGCCAGATCGCGCCGGACTCGCTCTTGCCGAACTTGGTGCCGTCGGACTTCGTCACCAGCGGGGTGGTGAACGCCTGCACCGGCCCGGCGCCGCGCCGGCGAACGTAGTCCACCCCTGCGGTGATGTTGCCCCACTGGTCGGAGCCGCCGTACTGGAGCTGGCAGCCGTGCCGGCGGTGCAGCTCGAAGAAGTCGTTCGCCTGCAGCAGCTGGTAGCTGAACTCGGTGAAGCTGATGCCCGTCTCCAGGCGCGCCCTGACCACCTCGCGGGCGAGCATCTTGTTCACCGGGAAGTGCTTGCCGACGTCGCGGAGGAACTCCACCACCGACATCTCGCCGGTCCAGTCCAGGTTGTTGACCAGTTGCGCCGCGTTCTCCCCGGTGTACGTGACGAACGGCGAGAGCTGCTCGCGGATGCGCTCCACCCAGCCGGCGACCACGTCGGGCGAGTTGAGCGTCCGCTCGGCGCTCTCCTTCGGGTCACCGATCTGGCCGGTGGCGCCGCCGACCAGCAGCAGCGGACGGTGCCCGGCGAGCTGGAGCCGGCGCGCGGTGAGGACCTGCATGAGGTGGCCGACGTGCAGGCTCGGGGCGGTCGGGTCGAAGCCCACATAGAACGTGGCCTGCCCGCCCCCGAGCAGGTCGCGCAGCTCGTCGAGGCCGGTCGAGTCCTGGATCAGGCCCCGCCACAGCAGGTCGTCGGTCAGGGAGTCCCGCCCCTGCGGGAGGTTGCTGTCGGTCACGGTCACCGATTCTCCCCCATTACCGGACCCGGGCCGTACCGGGTTTGCCGAGGTGCGGCCGACTAGGCTGGCGGCGCCGTCGAACGCGAGGAGGAACCGCGGTGGACATGCCGAACCTGACCGGTGGCTTCGTGGCCCTGCTGGGCCTGACGTTCGACGAGGTCAGCGGGGACCGGGTGGTGATCCGGTGGAAGGTGCGCCCGGAGCTGCACCAGCCGTACGGGATCCAGCACGGTGGCGTCTACTGCTCGGTGGTCGAGACGGCGGCCAGCATCGGCGGCGCGCTCTGGCTGGGCGACAAGGGCAACGTGGTCGGGGTGTCGAACCAGACCGACTTCCTGCGCGCGGTGCGCGACGGCGAGCTGACCGCCGTCGGCACGCCCGTGCACCGGGGCCGCAGCCAGCAGCTCTGGCTCGTGGAGATCACCGACGCGGACGGCCGGCTGGTGGCCCGCGGCCAGGTGCGCCTGCAAAACCTGACCGCCTCCTGACGCATTCGCCCGAAACCGGGCACTGACGCCGATATCGTCGCCTCGGTGAGATCGTCCGCTCCCGAACCGACGTGAGGAAGCTGTTCGCCGCCACGCTCGGCGTGCTGTCGGCCGTCGGCGGCTTCGTCGACATCGGTGACCTGGTGGCGGCCAGTCAGGCCGGCGCGCTGTTCGGCATGGCCCACACCTGGGTGCTGCTGGCCGGCGTGGTCGGCATCTGCGCGTACGCGGAAATGGCCGGCCGGATCGCGGCGGTGAGCGGGCGGGCGGTCTTCGACCTGGTCCGGGAGCGGCTCGGGCCGCGGGTGGCGCTGCTCAACCTGGTCGCGTCGTGGCTGGTCACTGTGGTCACGCTCGCCGCGGAGCTGGGCGGGGTGGCGCTGGCGCTGCAACTGGCCACCCGGGTGAGTCACCTGTTCTGGGTGCCGCTCGCCGCGCTGGCCGTCTGGCTGGTGCTGTGGCGGCTGCGCTTCGAGCTGATGGAGCGGATCTTCGGCCTCGCCGGGCTGGCGCTGCTGGTGTTCGCGGTCGCGCTGGTGGCGCTGCCGACCGACTGGCCGGAACTCGGGCAGGGCGCGTGGCAGATCAGCGCGGCCGGGCACGGCTGGCCGCTGTACTGGTTCGTGGCGGTGGCGCTGTTCGCCTCGACGGTGAGCCCGTACGAGGTGTTCTTCTTCTCCTCCGGCGGCGTCGAGGAGCGCTGGAGCGCGGCGGACCTGGCGCGGGCCCGGTCGAACGTGCTGATCGGCTTTCCGGTGGGTGGGTTCCTGGCGTTTTCGCTGGTCGCCGTGGCGACGGTGGCCTACCACCCGTCCGGGGTGTCGCTCAGTACGCTCGACGAGGTGGCGCGGCCGGTGGCCACGGCGCTCGGTGGCGCCGGCCTGGCCACCGCCGTGCTGGCGTTCTTCGCGGTGACGTTCGGCGCGGCGCTGGAGACGGGCCTGTCGGCGGCGTACGCGGCGGCGCAGTACTTCGGGTGGCAGTGGGGCAAGCGTGTCCGCCCCCGGGAGGCGGCCCGGTTCCACAGCGTCCTGCTGGTCGGTCTGCTGCTCGGCGTGGTGATGCTGATGACGACCGTGGACCCGGTGCGGCTGACCGAGTACATGCTGGTGCTGAGCGCTGTGGTGCTGCCGCTGACGTACCTGCCGATCCTGGTGGTCGCGAACGACAGGGGGTACCTCGGCGACCGGGTCAACGGGCGCTGGACGAACCTGCTCGGCGCGGTGTTCCTGCTGCTCATCGTCGCGGCGTCGGTGGCCGCGATCCCACTGGCGATCATGACGGGGATGGGTCCATGAGGGTTCAGCTGGCCAAGCGGCTGCTCGACCGGCAGATCGTCGACGTGGACGGACGGCTGGTCGGGCGGGTCGACGACATCGCGTTCGCCGTCGACGACGAGGGCTTCCCGTACGTGGACAGCCTGCTCACCGGGCAGAGGGCGCTCGGGGAGCGGATCGGCGGGCGGGTCGGTCGGCTGCTGGTGGCGGTGGCGGACCGGTTCACCGACGACCCGCCGGTGCCGCCGTTGCGCGTACCGCTGTCGCAGGTCGCCCACGTGGACAGCGCGGTGCGGCTGCGCTGCCGGGCGGCGGACCTGCCGCCGTCGCCGGTGGAGGCGTGGCTGCGCCGGCACCTGATCGAGCACATTCCCGGGTCCGGCCGTGCGAGCGGGTGAGCTGCTCGGCCGTACCGCCTACGACCTGCACGGGCGGCGGCTGGGCCGGGTGGTGGACGTGGTGGTGCGCGGCGGGTGGCCGCCGGACCGGCTGCGGATCACCGACGTGATCGTCGCCGGGCACTGGTGGACCCGGGTGATCAGCCGCCTGATCGGCCCGGAGCTGCACCCGTC
>NZ_JAGPXV010000562.1:0-3961 GCF_018070405.1 Micromonospora sp. D75 | reverse complement strand
ACAGATGCAGGCCCTGCCACCCGGCGGCGGGATGCTCGCCGTCGCCGCGCCCGAGGTCGACGTGCTGCGGGCCCTGTCCGGCACGCCGGGACAGCCCGCCGTCGCCGCCGTCAACGGGCCGGCCGCCGTCGTCGTCGCCGGCGCCGAGGACGTGCTGACCGAACTGGCCGCCCACTTCGCCGACCTCGGCGTACGCACCAAGCGGCTGCGGGTCAGCCACGCCTTCCACAGCCCGCTGATGGAGCCCATGCTCGCCGAGTTCGCGGCCGTCGCGGCGACCCTGTCGTACGCCCCGCCGACGGTGCCGCTGGTGTCGAACCTGACCGGCACGGTCGTCGACCCCGAGCAGCTCTGCACACCCGACTACTGGGTCCGGCACGTCCGCGAGGCGGTGCGCTTCGCCGACACCGTCACCCACCTGCACTCCCATGGGGTGACCCGGTTCCTGGAGATCGGGCCGGACACCGTGCTGACCGCCCTGACCGCCGACGCGCTGCCGGTGGACGCGCCGGTCGTCGTGACCGGCGTGCAGCGGCCCGGCCAGGACGAGGTGGCCACCCTGCTCGGCGCGGTGGCCCGGCTGCACTGCCACGGCGTGCCCGTACGCTTCCCGGCACTGCTGCCCGGCGCCGCCGCCCAGGTGGACCTGCCCACGTACGCGTTCGCCCACCAGCGGTTCTGGCCGACCTTCGACGCGGCGGCGACCCACACCCCCGCCGCCGCGCACGACGACGTCGACTCGGCGTTCTGGCGGGCCGTGGCGTCCGGCGACGGCGACGCGCTCGCCGGCCGGCTCGGCCTCGACGCGGACCGGCCGCTGCGGGAACTGCTGCCGGACCTGGACCGGTGGCGGCGCCAGCAGCAGGAGGACACCCTCGCCGGCGGCTGGCGCTACCGGATCACCTGGCGCCCGCGGGCTCTCGTCGCGGGTGCCGTCGACGGCACGTGGACCCTGGTGCACAGCGGTACGGACCAGCCGGTCGTCGACCGGCTCGCCGAACTGCTCACCGCGCGGGGCGGCACCGTGCGGCAGCTCGCCGTCGACCCGGCGACGACCGACCGGAGCACGCTCGCCGGGCAGCTCGCCGCCGCGGCGCCCACCCGGATCGTGTCGCTGCTCGCCCTCGACGAGCGGGCGCACCCCGACCGCTCGGCCGTGCCGCTGGGCCTGACCGCGAACCTGGCCCTGGTGCAGGCGGTCACGGACGCCCTGCCACCGGTGCCGCTGTGGCTGCTCACCCGGCAGGCCGTGGCCACCGGCGCCGACGACCCCGTAGCCCACCCCGCCCAGGCCACCACGTGGGGCCTCGGCCTGGTGACCGCGCTGGAACACCCCCGGCACTGGGGGGGCCTGCTGGATCTGCCCGCCACCCTGGACACCGCCGCCGCCGAGGGAGTCCTGGCGGCCCTCACCGCCGCCGGCGACGAGGACCAGCTCGCGGTGCGTGACTCCGGGACGTACCTGCGGCGGCTGGAGCGCGCGCCCCGCGCCGAGGCGCCGGCCGGCTGGCAGGCGCCGGGAACCGTCCTGGTCACCGGCGGCACCGGCGCCGTCGGCCGGTACGCCGCCGGCTGGTTCGCCCGGCACGGCGCGCGGCGGCTGCTGCTGGTCAGCCGGCGCGGCGCGGCGGCCCCCGGCGCGGACGAGGCGGTGGCGGAACTGGCCGCTCTCGGCGCCGAGGCGCGGGTGCTGGCCTGCGACCTGGCCGACCGGGACGCGGTCGCCGACCTGGTCCGTGGCCTGCGCGCCGACGGTGAGGCCGTGCACGCCGTGGTGCACGCCGCCGGGGTGGGCCGGCTCAACCCGGTCGCCGCCGTGACCGAGGCGGAACTCGCCGACGTCGTCTCCGGCAAGATCGCCGGCGCGCGGCACCTCGACGAGTTCCTCGACCCGGAGGCGCTCGACCTGGTCGTGCACTTCTCCTCCATCGCGGCCGTCTGGGGCGTCGGCGACCACGGGGCGTACGCCGCCGGCAACGCCTTCCTGGACGCCTGGGCGCAGTCCCGGCCGGCCGGGCGGGCCCGGCACCTCTCGGTGAACTGGGGACCGTGGGCCGGCGGCGGCATGGTGACCGACGCGCACGCGGCGGCCATGAGCCGGCGCGGGGTGTCCCTGCTCGACCGGGAACCGGCGATGGCCGCCCTGCGCGCCGGCCTCGACGGCGACGACACTGCCCTCACCGTCGCCGACATCGACTGGGAACGCTTCGCGCCGGTGTTCGCCTCCGCCCGGCCCCGGCCGCTGATCAGCGAGATCGCCGAGGTGGCCGCCCAGGCCGCGGCGGCGCGCGCCGACGCCGAGGACGGCGACCAGGTCGCCGGCGAACTGCGCAAGCGGCTCGGCGAGTTGTCGCAGGCCGAACAGGCACGGCTGCTGGTCGATCTCATCCGCACCGCCGCGGGCGAGGTCATCGGCCACGACAGCCCGTACGCCGTGGAGGCCGGGCGGCCCTTCCGGGACCTCGGCTTCGACTCGCTCACCGCCGTGGAGCTGCGGGGCCGGCTGGCCCGCTCGACCGGGCTCAGCCTGCCCAGCTCGGTGGTGTTCGACCACCCGACCCCGCAGGCGCTGGCCGAGCACCTGCGGGCCGAACTGCTCGACGAAGCGTCGGTGGAGGCGCTACCCACCCTCGCGGAGCTGGACCAGTTGGAGGGCGCCCTCGCGCTGCGCGACCCGGACGACATCGGCCGGGTGCGGATCACGATGCGCCTGCACAGCCTGCTCGAACGGCTCGGCGCCGCCGAGGAACGCCGGGAGGACACCGCCGAGGTGGCCGGCCGGCTGCGGGCGGCCAGCAACCAGGAGCTGTTCGACCTCATCGACCAGGACCTCGGGCTCTCCTGAGCCGCCCGGGATCTGTGGTGTCACGAGAAAGCGAGATGTCATGGCGGACGAAGATCGGCTGCGCGAATACCTGACGCGCGTCGTCGCCGAGCTGCAGCAGACCCGCCAACGGCTGCGCGAGGTCACCGCCGAGGAGTCCGAGCCGGTGGCGATCGTGGCGATGAGCTGCCGCTACCCGGGCGGCATCAGCTCGCCGGAGGAGCTCTGGGAGTTCGTCTCGTCCGGCGGGGACGCCATCGGCGACTTTCCCACCGACCGCGGCTGGGACCTGGACCGGCTCTACCACGCCGACCCGGACAACGCCGGCACCTCGTACACCACCGCCGGCGGGTTCCTGCGCGACGCGGGGCAGTTCGACGCCGCGCTCTTCGGTATCTCGCCGCGTGAGGCGGTCGCCATGGACCCGCAGCAGCGGCTGCTGCTGGAGGTCACCTGGGAGCTGTTCGAACGCGCCGGCATCGCCCCGCTGTCGCTGCGTGGCAGCCGCTCCGGCGTCTTCGTGGGCACCTCCGGGCAGGACTACGCCGCCGTGCTGCACCGGGCGCCCGGCGTCGAGGGGTACGTGCTGACCGGCACCGCCGCCAGTGTCGTGTCCGGTCGGCTGGCGTACACGTTCGGCCTCGAAGGCCCGTCGGTCACCGTGGACACCGCCTGCTCGTCGGCGTCGGTCGCCATCCATCTCGCCTGCCAGGCGCTGCGCCAGCGCGAGTGCGGCCTCGCCCTGGCCGGCGGCGCGACCGTGCTGGCCACCCCCGGCCCGTTCGTCGAGTTCTCCCGGCAGCGCGGCCTCGCCGCCGACGGCCGGTGCAAGTCGTTCGCCGCCGCCGCCGACGGCACCGGCTGGTCCGAGGGCGTCGGCATGCTGCTGCTGGAACGGCTCAGCGACGCCCGCCGCAACGGCCACCCCGTGCTCGGCGTCATCCGCAGCTCGGCGGTCAACTCCGACGGCGCGTCGAACGGGCTGACCGCCCCCAACGGCCCCTCCCAGCAGCGGGTCATCCGGCAGGCCCTGGCCGGCGCGAAGCTCACCCCCGACCTGGTTGACGTGGTGGAGGCGCACGGCACCGGCACCACCCTCGGCGATCCGATCGAGGCTCAGGCGCTGCTCGCCACGTA
>NZ_JAGPXV010000561.1:0-3973 GCF_018070405.1 Micromonospora sp. D75 | reverse complement strand
TCGCCCGGGTCGGCTCCCTGGTGCTGCGGCCCCTGCCGGCGGGGGAGCTCACCGCCGGCGGGTCCGCGTGGCGGCGCTCGCTGTTTCGCCTCGACTGGCTCCGGCACCCCGTCGCCGGGGGCGCTGCCGACGGCACGACCTGGGCGGTGCTCGGCGAACGTCCCGCCCCGCTGCCGTCCGGCCCGCCCGCCGCCCGGTACGCCGACCTCGACGCGCTCCGCGACGCCGGGGTACCCGACGCCGTGCTGTACCCGGTGGCCGGCGCGACCGGCCCCGGCGCCGTCCACGACCTGCTCGCCGAGGTCCTCGCCGTGCTCCAGGGCTGGCTCGCCGCCGAACCGCACACCGGCGACTCCCGGCTGGTGGTCCTCACCGGCGGCGCCGTCGCCGTGGACGACGACGCGGAGGTCACCGACCTCGCCGGCGCCGCCGTGTGGGGCCTGCTCCGCTCCGCCCAGGCCGAGCACCCCGGCCGCTTCCTCGTCGTCGACGTCGACGACGCGGAGCACTGCGCGGCCGCCCTCGCCGGCCTGCTGTCGGCCGACGAGCCGCAGGCGGCGGTACGCGACGGGGCGCTCCGCGTGCCCCGGCTCGTCGCCGCCCCGGAACCCGACGCGCCGGCGCCGGCGCTGGACCCGGAGGGCACGGTGCTGGTCACCGGCGGCACCGGTGCCCTCGGCGCACTGACCGCCCGCCACCTGGTCACCCGGTACGGGGCCCGGCACCTGCTGCTCACCAGCCGGCGCGGTGCCGACGCCGACGGCGCAGCCGACCTGGTCGCCGCCCTCGCCGACCTGGGCGCCACCGCGACTGTCGAGGCGTGCGACGCCGCCGACCGGGCCGCCCTCGCCGCGCTGCTGGACCGGATCGACCCGGCGCACCCGCTGACCGGCGTGGTGCACACCGCCGGCGTACTGGCCGACCGCACCCTGACCTCGCTCACCCCCGAGACGCTCGGCGACGTGCTGCGGCCGAAGGTGGACGCCGCCGCGAACCTGCACGAGCTGACCGCCGCCGGCCGCCTCGCGCTCTTCGTCACGTACTCCTCGGCGGCGGGCGTGACGGGCAGCCCCGGCCAGGCCAACTACGCGGCGGCCAACGCCTTCCTGGACGCGCTCGCCCACCGGCGACGGGCCGCGGGCCTGCCGGCGCACTCGCTGGCCTGGGGCCCGTGGGCGGAGTCGGGCGGCGGCATGACCGCCGGCCTCGACCGCGCCGACACCGACCGGCTGGCCCGGGCCGGCGTACGCCCGCTTCCCGCGGCGGACGGCCTCACGCTCCTCGACGCCGCCCTGCTCACCGGCCTGCCCGCGACGGTGCCGATGGCGCTGGACGGGCCGGCGCTGCGCGCCCAGGCCGAGGCGGGCACCCTGCCGTCGGTCCTGCGCGGCCTGGTCCGGGCGCCCCGGCGCCGCGCCGCGCGGTCCGGCCCGGCGGAGACCGCCGCGCTGACCGGGCGGCTCGCCGGCCTCGACCGCGAGGAGCGCGCCGCGGCCCTGCTGCGGCTCGTCCTCGATCAGGTCGCGACGGTCCTGGGGTACGCCGACGCCGCCGCCGTCGAGGCCGGGCGTCCGTTCACCGAGCTCGGTTTCGACTCGCTCACCGCCGTCGAACTGCGCAACCGGCTGGGCGCGGTCACCGGCCTGCGCCTGCCCGCGACGCTGGTCTTCGACCACCCGACCCCGCTCGCCCTCGCCGACCACCTGGACGCCGAGACCGCAACGGACGCCGGCACCCGGGCGGCTCCGGTAGCCGCCGTCGCGGCGCTCGACGAGCCGATCGCGATCGTCGGCATGAGCTGCCGCTACCCCGGCGGCGTACGCAGCCCCGAGCAACTGTGGGACCTCCTCGTCTCCGGTGGCGACGGCATCAGCGGCTTCCCCGCCGACCGCGGCTGGGACGTCGACGACCTGTACGACCCGTCCGGCGCGCGCCGGGGCAGCAGCTACGCCCGCGAGGGCGGCTTCCTGGCCGACGCCGCCGACTTCGACGCCGACCTGTTCAAGATCTCGCCGCACGAGGCCCTCGCCATGGACCCGCAGCAGCGGCTGCTGCTGGAGACCTCGTGGGAGGCCATCGAGGACGCCCGGATCGACCCGCTCGCGCTGCGTGGCCGCCCCGTCGGCGTGTACGCCGGCATGATGTACCACAACCACGCCGCAGGGCTGGCCGACGTTCCCGAGACCCTCGACGGCTACCTCGGCGTCGGCACGGCCAGCAGCGTGTTGTCGGGTCGGGTGGCGTACTCGTTCGGGTTCGAGGGCCCGGCGGTGACTGTGGACACGGCGTGTTCGTCGTCGCTTGTGGCGTTGCACCTGGCGGTGCAGGCGCTGCGGTCGGGGGAGTGCGACCTGGCGCTGGCCGGCGGCGTCACGGTGATGGCGACGCCCGAGACGTTCATCGACTTCTCCCGGCAGCGGGGCATGGCCCCCGACGGCCGCTGCAAGTCGTTCTCCGACGCGGCGGACGGCACGGGCTGGTCCGAGGGCGTCGGGGTGCTGCTGGTGCAGCGGCTGTCGGACGCGCGGCGTGACGGGCGCCGGGTCCTCGCGGTCGTGCGGGGCACGGCCGTCAACCAGGACGGCGCGTCGAACGGTTTGACGGCGCCGAACGGCCCCTCGCAGCAGCGGGTGATCCGGCAGGCCCTCGCGAACGCCCGGCTGGGCGTCGCCGACGTCGACGTCGTGGAGGCGCACGGCACGGGCACGACGCTGGGCGACCCCATCGAGGCCCAGGCGCTGCTCGCCACGTACGGGCAGGACCGCGACGACCGGGACGCGCTGCTGCTGGGGTCGGTGAAGTCGAACATCGGTCACACGCAGGCGGCTGCAGGGGTGGCGGGTGTCATCAAGATGATCTTGGCGATGCGGTACGGGGTGGTGCCGGCGTCGTTGCACGTGGATGTGCCCTCGTCGCATGTGGATTGGTCGTCGGGTGCGGTGGAGTTGGTGACCGAGTCCCGTGAGTGGCCGGGCGTGGGGCGTCCCCGGCGGGCGGGTGTGTCGTCGTTCGGCATCTCGGGGACGAACGCGCACGTGATCATCGAGCAGGCGGAGCCGGAGCACGCCGCGGGGTCTGCCGCGCCGGTCGGGTTGCCGGTGCCGTGGGTGGTGTCGGGGCGTTCGAAGCGGGGTCTGGTGGGTCAGGCGGCGCGGTTGGCGTCGTTCGTGCGGGAACGGTCCGGCCTTGCGGTGGCGGACGTGTCGTGGTCGTTGGCGACGACTCGGGCGGCGTTGGAGCACCGCGCGGTGGTGTGGGGTTCGTCGGTGGACGAGTTGGTTGCTGGTCTGTCGGCGGTGGCTGAGGGTCGGTCTGCGGGTGTGGTGTCGGCGGGTCGTCGGGCGGTGTTGTTCACCGGTCAGGGTTCGCAGCGTGTGGGTATGGGCCGGGAGTTGTACGAGACGTTCCCGGTGTTCGCGCAGGCCTTCGACGGGGTGTGTGCGGGGTTTGAGGGTTTGTTGCCGCGGGCGTTGCGCGAGGTGGTGTTCGCGCAGGCGGGGTCGGATGAGGCGGCCCTGGTGGATCAGACGGTCTTTGCGCAGGCGGGGTTGTTCGCGGTGGAGGTGGCGTTGTGGGAGTTGCTCGCGTCGTGGGGTGTGCGGGCTGATTTCCTGGCGGGTCATTCGATCGGTGAGGTGACGGCCGCGTACGTGTCGGGGATGTTGTCGCTGTCGGATGCCTGTTCCCTGGTGGCGGCGCGGGGTCGGTTGATGCAGGCTCTGCCGTCGGGTGGGGTGATGGCGGCGGTGGGCGCGTCGGAGGAGGCTGTCGCCGAGCTGCTCGGCGCGTCGGGCGCGGTCGTGGACATCGCGGCGGTGAACGGCCCCGCGTCGGTGGTCGTCTCGGGCGCGGCCGATGAGGTGGCTTCGGTGGTGGGGGCCTGCCGTGAGCGGGGTTGGCGGGTCAAGGAACTGGCGGTCAGTCACGCGTTCCATTCGCGGTTGATGGATCCGATGCTGGAGGAGTTCCGGTC
>NZ_JAGPXV010000560.1:0-3976 GCF_018070405.1 Micromonospora sp. D75 | reverse complement strand
GCGCTCCACCTGGACGTGCTCTTTCTCGGCGTGCACGGCATCAGCGAACGGGCCGGGTTCACCACGCCCACTCTGATGGAGGCGGACACGAACCGGGCGCTCGTGGCCGCCGCGGACCGGCTCGTGGTGCTGGCCGACCACACCAAGTGGGGCACCGTCGGCATCTCGTCGATAGTGCCGCTGGACGCGGCGGACGTGCTGGTCACCGACGACCGGTTGGCGCCCGAGGCACGACGGGTACTCGACGACAGGGTGGGCGAGCTGGTGACGGTGCCCGCGCAGAGGGGGGCGCAGTGAAGCGTACGCGGATCGCGCTGGCCGACGGCCGCGAGCTGATCTACTTCGACGAGCGGGACGACGCGGTCCGGGACCAGCCGGACCGGCGGGACCTGCCCCCTCCCCCGCCCGCCTCGCAGCTGCGGTACGACCCGCTGACCGACGAGTGGGTGGCGGTCGCGGTGCACCGGCAGACCCGCACGTTCCTGCCCCCGGCCGACCAGTGCCCGCTGTGCCCGTCCCGGGGCGACCGGCACAGCGAGATCCCGGCGCCCGACTACGACGTCGTCGTGTTCGAGAACCGGTTCCCGTCACTGAGCCAGCGGGTCGCCGACGAACCGGCCGAGATCACGCCGTTCACCCCGGTACGGCCCGGCCTCGGCAGGTGCGAGGTGGTCTGCTTCACCGACGACCACAACGCCTCGTTCGCCCGGCTCCCCCCGCATCGGGTGCGGACCGTGCTGGACGCGCTCGCCGACCGCACCGAAGCGCTGAGCGCGCTGCCCGGCGTGGAGCAGGTCTTCCCGTTCGAGAACCGGGGCGTGGAGATCGGGGTGACGCTTCACCACCCGCACGGGCAGATCTACGCGTACCCGTTCGTCACGCCGCGCACCCGCGACATGCTGGCCGCCGCCCGGCGGCACGCCGAGCGCACTGGCGGCAACCTGTACGCCGACGTGCTGGCCGCCGAACGCGCCTCCGGGGAACGGGTGGTGACGAGCAACGAGCACTGGACCGCGTACGTCCCGGCGGCGGCGCGCTGGCCGTTCGAGGTGCACGTGGCGCCGCACCGGCCGGTGCCGGACATCCCGGCGCTCGACGACGCCGAGCGGGACGCGTTCGGGCCGCTATACCTGGACCTGCTGCGCCGCTTCGACGGGCTGTTCGACCTGCCGATGCCGTACATCGCGGCCTGGCACCAGGCGCCGGTACGGATCGACAGGGAGCTGGGCCACCTGCACCTGCAGCTGTTCAGCATCCGGCGGGCCAAGGACAAGCTGAAGTACCTGGCCGGGTCGGAGTCCGGCATGGGGGTGTTCATCAACGACATCGCCCCCGAGCGAGCCGCCGAGCTGCTGCGCGCCGCATGACAGGAAGGGCCCCTTGTTAACGCCTGCGGTAGAGAAAGGGCCCCTTCTTAACAACCGCGGCCCGGGCACGGGGGCGCGGGGGGCCCGGGACAGGACCCCCCGCAGGGAAGGGACGGCTGGCTGCGCTCAGCAGCCTCGAAGGTCGGCCGGCCGGCGCGCGGCGACGGCCAACCTTCACGGACGCGACTGGCATCTCGTCCACCCTGTCAACGAGAACGCACCGAGCGAGGTCACGCCGCCCCGATGGCCCTGAGGTGTTAAAAAGGGCCCCTTCTACAACGCGAGGCGTTAAGAAGGGGCCCTTCCTTACACGTCAGGCGGCGAGCCGGCGCGCCAGGTTCTCGTCGAGCGCGTTCATGAACTCGTCGGTGGTCAGCCACGGGGCGTCCCGCGAGATGAGCAGCGCGAGGTCCTTGGTCATCTGGCCGCCCTCGACGGTGTCCACGATGACCTTCTCCAGCGTGTTCGCGAACTCGGTGACCGCCGGGGTGCCGTCCAGCTTGCCCCGGTGGGCCAGGCCCCGGGTCCAGGCATAGATCGAGGCGATCGGGTTGGTCGAGGTCTTCTCGCCCTTCTGGTACTGCCGGTAGTGCCGGGTGACGGTGCCGTGGGCGGCCTCGGCCTCGACGGTGCGGCCGTCCGGGGAGAGCAGCACCGAGGTCATCAGGCCGAGCGAGCCGAAGCCCTGCGCGACGGTGTCGGACTGCACGTCACCGTCGTAGTTCTTGCAGGCCCAGACGTACCCGCCCTCCCACTTGAGCGCGGCGGCGACCATGTCGTCGATCAGCCGGTGCTCGTAGGTGAGGCCGGCGGCCTCGAACTCGGCCTTGAACTCGTTCTCGAACACCTCGGCGAAGATGTCCTTGAACCGGCCGTCGTACGCCTTGAGGATGGTGTTCTTGGTGGACATGTAGACCGGGTAGTTGCGGTCCAGGCCGTACCGGAACGAGGCGCGGGCGAAGTCCCGGATCGACTCGTCGTAGTTGTACATGCCCATGGCGATGCCGCCGCCGGGGAAGTTGGCGACCTCCATCTCCATCGGGGTGCCGCCGTCGGCCGGGGTGTAGGTGATGGTCACCGTGCCCGGGCCGGGGACGACGAAGTCGGTGGCCTTGTACTGGTCGCCGTGCGCGTGCCGGCCGATGATGATCGGCTTGGTCCAGCCCGGGACGAGCCGCGGCACGTTCGACATGATGATCGGCTCGCGGAAGACCACGCCGCCGAGGATGTTGCGGATGGTGCCGTTCGGCGACCGCCACATCTTCTTCAGGCCGAACTCCTCCACCCGGGCCTCGTCCGGGGTGATGGTGGCGCACTTGACGCCGACGCCGTGCTCCTTGATGGCGTTGGCGGCGTCGACGGTGACCTGGTCGTCGGTGGCGTCACGGTGCTGGATCGACAGGTCGTAGTAGTGCAGGTCGACGTCGAGGTAGGGCAGGATCAGCTGCTCCCGGATCTGCTTCCAGATGATCCGGGTCATCTCGTCGCCGTCGATCTCCACGACCGGGTTGTTTACCTTGATCTTCGCCATCGGCCGGCGCTCCTCTCGGGGGACACGTGCTCAAGCAGTACGAGCGTACTGGAAACTGGCCGGCAGTCCCCAGGCGGCCCGGGTGGGCCGCCGGAAAAGCGGGCTGCGCCGTACCGCGACCCGCTGGCATCATCGTGCGATGCCGCGCAGCCGCACCCTCGGGTCTATCACGGTCACCGCGCTGTCTGACGGCGAGGGGCCCTTCTTCCAGCCCCGCGGCGAGGCGTTTCCCGGCGCCACCCAGGCGCACTGGGCGGCTGCCGACCGGCTCGACCCGGGCGCCGTCACCGCCGACGGGCGGTGGTGGCTGCGGTTCCGCGCGTTCGCGGTGCGGACCGGCGACGGGCCGGTCACGCTCGTCGACGCCGGCATCGGCCCGGCCGACTCGCTCGCCGCGAACTGGGCGCCGGTCCCCGGCCGGCTGCCGGCCGAGCTGGCCGCCGCCGGGATCGATCCGGCCGACGTCCGCACCGTGGTCCTCACCCACCTGCACACCGACCACGTCGGCTGGGCCGGCGCGCTGTTCCCGAACGCGGACCACCTGGGACAGCGCGCCGAGCTGGACGCGCTGGAGCTGTTCCACCCGGAACTGCCGGCCCGGCTGCTGGGGCCGTTGCGCGCCGCCGGCCGCCTGCGGGTGGTCGACGGCGAGACGCCCCTCACCCCGGGGGTACGGCTGCTGCACACCCCAGGCCACACGCCGGGTCACCAGTCGGTGCTCATCGAGGCGGACGACGAGCGCCTCCTGATCACCGGCGACCTGCTCGTGCACGCGATCCAGTTGGTCGCCCCGGAGCTGGCGTACGCCCACGAGGTGGACCCGGACGAAGCCCGCCACGCCCGCACGACCCTGCTGGCAACCCTCTCCCCCGCCACCCTGGCCACCCCCCACCTGACCGCCCCCTTCACCCCCCACCCCCGACCGGGTCGATCATGAGGTTGGCGGCGGAATTGGAGATCGAATACGCCGTCAACTTCATGATCGACGGGGAGGGCGGGGAGAGACGCGGGCGGGACAGCGGAAGGCCCGCCGGCGGAAGCCGGCGGGCCGTCGGCTCGATGGGGCGGGCGTCACCTG
>NZ_JAGPXV010000056.1:0-16592 GCF_018070405.1 Micromonospora sp. D75 | reverse complement strand
GACCTCGGCCGCTACCGTGGCCGCGCCCTGCTCGTGGTCAACGTGGCCTCCCGCTGCGGCCTCACCCCGCAGTACGCGGGCCTTCAGGAACTCGCCGACACGTACGCCGGGCGCGGGCTCACGGTGCTCGGGGTGCCGTGCAACCAGTTCGCCGGCCAGGAGCCGGGCAGCGCCGCCGAAATCGAGGAGTTCTGCCAGGTCAACTACGGCGTGACGTTCCCGCTGACGGAGAAGGTCGACGTCAACGGGCCGGACCGGCACCCGCTCTACGCCGAACTGGTGTCCACGCCGGACGCCGAGGGGCACACCGGCGACGTGCGCTGGAACTTCGAGAAGTTCCTCGTCGCCCCGGACGGGACAGTGGCCGCCCGGTTCGCCCCGCAGGTCACGCCGGACTCGCCCGAGCTGCGCGCGGCGATCGAGAAGGTCCTGCCGGCCTGACGGGCACACCGCCGCCGGGCACTGCGAAGCGGCACGCCCCCGCGGGGAGGCGTGCCGCTGCCGCGGACCGGGTCAGCCGGCGGCGGACCGGAAGACCGGGTAGTAGCCGCCGGACTGCCCGGCCGCCGTCGGGTGGTACGACTTGCTCAGGCTCAGCACGTTGAGCGCGTGCAGCCACTTGGTCCCGCCGCTGCACAGCTGGTGGCCGACGAAGATGGAGCGGACGTCGGCGAATTTGAAGCCGGCCGAGACGGCGGCCGTGCGGGTGATGTCGTCGAGCAGGTTGATGCCCTCGTTGATCTTCGCCCGGGACGTGGCGCTGAGCCCGACGCAGGTCGTGCCGAGCTGGTAGAAGACCGGGTAGCCGACCACCACGACGCGGGCCGAGGGCGAGCGGCTCTTGATGCCGTTGTAGACGTTGGCGAGCCGGCCGGGCATCGAGGTGCGGGCGACGTTCATGGCGGACTGCACTGCCGCCACGCACTGGGTCTCCCCCTGGAGCACACAGGTGCTCATGATGTTGGCGAAGCCCACGTCGTTGCCGCCCACGGTGACGCTGACCAGCGTGGTGGTCGAGGAGAGCGCGGAGAGCTGGCTGTTGATGACGTCGGCCGTGGTGGCGCCGGAGCAGGCCACCGATCGGTACGACGCCGGCTTGATGTTGGCGTTGTAGAGCGCCGGGTAGGCGTTCGTGCTGCGTAGGCAGTTACCGCTCTCGGACGTGTAGCTGTCGGCGCCGACGCCGGAGGCGTACGAGTCGCCGAGCGCGACGTAGCGGTCGGACGGGGCCGCCTGGGCGGGGGCGGCCAGAGACAGAGTGACCCCGACCGAGGCGGCCAGGGTCAGGGCGAGGGTGGCAAGACGGGATCTCCGCACGTCGCACTCCTGGGGGCGTGAAGTGGTGGTGAGAGATAGATATCAATAAGATCACGGCGCATGGAAGATCACCGATTTGCGGTTCAGCGCGCATAGCGACTTACGCCTACAAATCGTTGCCGGTCTCGCGGAGCGGGATGAAGGATTGTTCCGCCGGGAACGTCAGGCGCATCGCCGGGTCGGCGGTCTCCCGGAAACCCAGGGCACGGTAGAGCGGCCGACCGGCCGCCGAGGCCCGCAGGTCGACCCGGCGCACGCCCCGGTCCCGGAACCAGGCCAGCAGTGCGCTGCGGCCAGCCACGGGTCCGGCTCGGCCAGCCAGGCGCGCAGATTGTCCCGGGCCACGTCCTGCCAGCGGCCCGGCGGCGTCGGCGCGCCGCTCATTCCGGCGAGCATCAGCCCGCGCAGCCGCACCAGCTCGTCGGCGTCGGACGGCACCGCCCGGCGCGCGTCACCCACAGGCCGGCTCAGACCGGACGGCGGCCGGCGAATCCGCACTCGACCCGGTGGTACCACCGGATGTCGGTGTCCCCCTCCAGCCAGCACCACAGCACCGCCCGGCCGTCGCGCTCACCGGGGAAGTCGAGCAGCACCGGGGCGATCCCCTTGACCGCGATGTCGTGCTGGTGGAACTCGTCCACCACCACGTGCAGCCGCGCCTCCAGGGCCTTCACCTCGGCGAGCCCGCCGAGCGCGCTGACGCCGTGGTCGGCCAGATCGACACGCAGCTCGGCCAGGTCGGCCCGCAGCCGGATCAGCTCGTCGACGCGCGGCCGCAGCGTGGCCACCAGGTGTCGCGCCTGGGCGAGAGTGAACACCGGGCCAGTATGCGGCACGACCGGTGTCGTCCGGGTCACCGCTCACCCGCACGTCGACCGTCGGGGCCGGGACGAGACGGTGCGCCTGGAATGGCCGCGGGAGACCAGACGACACCGGCAGCCTCCCGCACCTCGGCCTGCCAGGCGCGCAGGGCCCGCTTGATGCGGTCGTTCTCGTCCCGGGCGTCGTCGAGCAGCCGGATCCGCTCCCCCAGTTCGTAGGCGAGCCGGTGCAACAGCGCGTCGACGTCGTCGGTCCGGTAACCGCGCCGCCCCAGTGACGTGCGGGGCAGCTCGACGGCGCTGAGCCGGTCCGCGGTGAGCGGGCCGGCCAGCGCGTTGCGGCTGTGATAGACGCCCATCAGACGCCGAACCCGTCCGGCAGGTGGATCCGCTCGGCCGGCACCCCACCGGCGAGCAAGCGCAGCCGCGACCCGGCCACCATCAACGGTGGCCCGCACAGGTAGACCTCCTGGCCGGGTCGCCAGTGGTCGAGCGCGACGGTGAGCGCATCACCCTGCTCTCCCGCCTCCGCCACCGGATCGTGCGAGAACGCGGGCACGACGGTCAGCCAGTCGTTGCTGCTCTGAAGCTTGTCGAGGCTGATCGGGTCGTAGAGGTCGGCGAGGGTACGGGCGCCGACCACCACTGTGACCCGGCGACCGGCCGGCGCGGCGGCGACCTGCTCGACCAGGGCGCGCAGCGGCGCCAGCCCGGTCCCCCCGGCGACGAGCAGCAGGTCCGCCTTCGACGCCGGGTCGAGGGTCAGGCCGGTCGACCGGGGCGGGCCGAGCCAGATCCGGTCACCGGGGCGTACCCGGTGCACGAGCGTGCGGGAGACGGCGGCGACGGCACGGACGTGGAGTTCGATGGTGCCGTCGGCGCGCGGAGCGTTGGCCGGCGAGTACCAGCGCCACCGGCCGGGCCGGCGCTCGGCGCAGACGGGCAGCGCCTGGCCGGGCCGGAACGTCAGGCGGCGCCAGGGGCGCACGGTCACCACGGCGATGCCGTCGGCGGCCCGGTCGTGGTCGACGACCTGCGCCGGCCACCAGGGCGGGCCGTCGTCGGCCTGCTCGACCGCACGGCTCACCGCCGCCGTGGCCCGCCGGGCGGCCCCTGCCCAGGCCGCCACCAGTTCCGGTGTCAACCTCGCCTGCCGGGACACCGTCGCGACGAGCGCGGCCTCGACGGTGAGCTGGTGCGGCAGCAGCCGGTAGCGGCGACAGGCCCGGCCGAGCACGGTCAACAACGCCGCCCGACCGGCCGGGTCGTCGCCACCGCTGACCAGCCGTCCGAATGCGGCGAGGAACACCGCCGCCTCCCGCTCCGGCAGCGTCCCGGGGCAGCGCTCCTCGACCGCGCACCAGAAGTGGTCGGCTGCCTCGCGGGCGTACCGCATGGTGACGGACCACGACGCGGCGAGGGCGGCGGTCACCAGCCGGCCTCGTCCGAGAAGGCCCGCCGGGCCGCTGTCACCGAGCCTGCCGGCACGTCGAGCGCCCAGAGCACCCCGGCCAGGTAGTCGACCACGCGGCGGTGCTGCGCCTCGGTCAGGCCCAGGCCGCGCCATGCCTCGGCCGTTGGCCGGGCGATGTCGCCCGCCGGTCCGCCGAGCGCCACCGTGAGGGTGAGCGCCAGGTGTCCGGCGAGCCGGGCCCGATCAACCCCGACGAGGTACGGCGCCAGCTCCGCGTCCGCCGCCACCAGCCGCAGCCACCGGGCCACCGCCTCACGCACCGCCGCCGACCCGGGCCAGCTCTCCGTCGGGTACGCCCCGAGCCCGGTCACGCCCACGGCCAGGCGCCCGGGTCGCCGGCGGCGACCAACTCGTCCACGCGCTCCTCGGTGAGCCCGGCCGCCCGTAGCGTGCTGCGGCCCCAGCGGGCCAGCCGGCACGGATGCGGCACCCGCTCACTGCGACACAGTGGACCCGCCGGCCACCGCTCCGGCACATGCACCGCCACCGCGCGTACGGCCAACACCACGTCCTCGTCGCTGACCGGGGTGAGCACCGGGAAGTCGTCCAGCACCGCCGCCATGAAGAGCCCTTCCGTCGAGAGTCGGAGCGGCACCGGGGCGGGCGGGGACGGCGGACGCGCTCGGGTGACGCCCCGCCGGAGCCCAGCACCCGCCCCGGGCCATGCGTCCACCCTCGCCAGCTTGCGGCTCATCGGGTACGACTACGCTCTGCACTTGCGCTGTACCAGCTCTGAAGTCGAGTCGCTAAGCTGCTGGCGGCCGGTCTCGACGCACTCGGAGGCGAGCCGATGACGACCGTGCAGAAGTGGACCGGCCGGGAGACCCGGATGCTGCGGCACGCGCTGCGAATGAGCATCCGCGACTTCGCCGAACACCTCGGCGTCAGCGAGCGCACCGTCTCGAAGTGGGAGGCCGGCCGGGAGGCGGTGCAACCTCGACCGGAGATCCAGGCCGCGCTCGACACCGCGCTCGCGCGGGCGGGGAACGAGGTTCATCGGCGATTCCGGTCAGGCTTGGGATTGGCAGATGCCGCCGAGCTGCGGCAAGGTGCTGCCGATATCCAGGCGGAAGGGAACGGTGGCACCTCAATAGCGGACGTCACGGCGGTTTTCCGCAATCGGGCGGAGCTCTCTGCGCACCTGCCTGCGGATCGCATCCTGGACGGCGCCCGAAAGGTTCGAGCGATGGGACTCTCCCTGAACCTGCTGTGCCAGCACTACCCCGATCACCGCTGGCGTCAGCTCATCGAAGGCGGCGCACAGGTCCGATGCCTGTTCCTGGATCCTGACGGCTCGGCGATCCAAGCCAGGGAACGTGAGGAGAGCTTCCCGGCCGGCCAGCTCGCGGCACTGACGAAGCTCAACATCGAGACGATGTTGCGGGTGCGTGACCGCCTGTCGGGCGACCTGTACGGCAACGTGCAGCTCGCCCTCTACGACGAGACGCTTCGGTTCAACGTGCTCCTCATCGACGACCTCTGCCTTGCCCAGGCATACCTGCCCGCGAGCCGAGGGGTCGACTCTCCGACCTTCGTGATGCGACGCCGAGAACCCACGACGGGGTTGTACCCGGTGTATGAGCAGATTTTCGACTCTCAGTGGGAGCGGAGCCGGCAACTGTGACCTCGTACCGTGAGCTGCTGCCGGTCGCCCTCGATGCTGTTGGTCGGGCAGCCACCTTCATGCGCCGCCAGGCACCGGTCACCTCTACCAGTAAAGGCGACCGCGATCTCGTCTCGGATGTCGACTACGCGATTGAGCGAGACCTTCGATCGTTCCTGCGCGATGCGACACCCGGCATCGCCTTTCTCGGGGAGGAGGAGGGAGTCAGCGGCACCGGGGATTTGCAGTGGACGCTTGATCCGGTCGACGGAACGATCAATTTCGTGCGCGGTATCCCCTTGTGCGGCATCTCCCTCGGCTTACTCCACGGAACACGTCCAGCCCTCGGCGTCGTGGACCTACCCTTCCTCGGTGCTCGATACTGGGCCGCCGAAGGTTGTGGGGCATTCGCGAACGGCGATCCGGTCAAGGTGAGCGACACCACCAGCCTGGACGAAGCCGTCGTAGGGATCGGCGATTTCGCCGTCGGAGCGGATGCCGCGAACAAGAATCGGATCCGGCTGGCACTTATGGCGCGGCTTGCCGCGACGGTGCAGCGCGTGCGGATGAGTGGATCAGCCGCAGTGGATCTCGTCTGGTTGGCGGAGGGGAAGATCGACGCCGCCATCACCCTCTCCAACCACACCTGGGACATGACAGCCGGGGTGGCCATCGCCCGTGAGGCGGGAGCCGTCGTCGTCGACATCAGTGGGGCCGAGTACAGCGCCGAGTCGACGACTACCCTCGCGATCACCCCTGGGCTGGTCGGTCAGATGTTGCCGCACCTGCGGGAGAACGAGACGGCGTGAGCCGATGACGACTGTGGCAGAGGTCGCCCGGGGCGCTCGCTCTGACTCGTCATGAGAGGGCCACATGGACATCGATGAGGCGAAATGCGAGGTGCGTGAGACCATTTGGTCACGGTTGGAACAGGCTGCCCAGGCGCTACCCCCTGGCGCGTACGGGCGCATCCCCGACTTCGTTGGAGCCAAGCGGGCCGCAGAACGGCTTACGGCGCATGACGCTTGGCGCAGCGCCCGCGTCATCAAGTCCAACCCGGACAAGGCTCAACTTCCGGTGAGGCTGGGAAAGCCTCAGCTCCCAGAAGATCGGCTCCATTCCGGTCCTCAGGGCATCAGCCGCTGTTGATTGAGTGGCACCAGAACGATCCCACACAGGTCACGAGGGCCTGTCGTGACTTTCTCCGGTGAGCTGTCCGCCGGCATCGGTCGACGGACCGTCAGGACTGGACGCGTTCCGCTTCCTGCACGAACGTGTCGCTCCGCCTGGCCCCCATCCGGTCCAGTTCATCCAGCACCGCCGCCACCCCGTCCGCACCCACCAGCACCGTGACCCGCAGCCGGGCGGCGAGGGGCTGGTCCTGCCAGTAACCACGCGGCAGCAGGCTCGCTTGCGGTGTCGTCGTCGCCACGGCGGCGTCGCTGACGATCACCGAGATCGCGCCCGCGCGCAGCAGCGCGTCGCGCAGGTCGGCGCTGTTCGCCGCCGGGTCCGGTTCCAGCAGCGCGGTGACCACCCGTACCCGCTGGCCTGGTGGCACGGCTGGTTCGCCGGCCGGTGCCGCCGCGGCACGGCGGCGGGGCGCGCCCGGCGCGGTCAGGCTGGTGACCCCGCCCAGGTGGTAGGCGTCGGCGCCCTGTTGCGCCTGGTCCAGGCGTTCCTGGTCGGCGAGCGGCACGCGCAGGCCGATGAGTGCCTGCACCCCGGCGGCGATCAGCCAGGTCAGGACGAAGGAGAACGCGACGACGCTCACCACACCGACGAGCTGGCGCCACAGCAGGCCGCCCCCGCCGCCGAGGAACAGCCCGTCCGCGCCGAGCGGGTTGACGCCGCGGTTGCCGAACAGGCCGAGCAGGAGCGTGCCGAGCATGCCGCCGACGAAGTGCACGGCGAGCACGTCGAGCGCGTCGTCGAGGCGCAGCAGGTACTTCAGTTTCAGCGCGAAGTGGCAGACCAGGCCGGCCAGCGCGCCGATCGCGACGGCCGAGGCCGCGTTGACGTACCCGGCGGTCGGGGTGACTGTGGCCAGGCCCGCGACCGCGCCGGAGACCGCGCCCACGACGGTGCTGTGTCCGTCGGTGAGGCGTTCCAGCGCCAGCCAGACGAGCATGGCCGCGGCGGCGGCCAGGTGCGTGTTGAGGACGGCCTGGGCGGCCAGGCCGTTGGCCTGCAGGCCGTCGCCGCCGTTGAAGCCGAACCAGCCGAACCAGAGGATGCCGGCGCCGACGATGGTCAGCGGGATCGAGTTGGGTGGCGCGGCGGTGTGCGGCCAGTTCCGGCGGCGGCCGACGACGAGCAGGACGGCGAGGACGGCGGCGCCGGCGCTGGCGTGCACGACGAGCCCGCCGGCCCAGTCCTGGGTGCCGAACTTCGCCAGCCATCCGCCGGGATGCCAGAGCCAGTGCGCGATCGGCGCGTAGACCACCACCGACCAGACCGCGAGGAACAGCACCCAGCCGCCGAAACGCAGCCGGCCCGCGGTGGCGCCGGTGACGAGCGCCGGCGTGATCACCGCGAACATCATCTGGAACAGTACGAACGCCAGCGTCGGGATGGTGATCCGGCCGTCGACCACGTGCAGGTTGGGCGCGGGCGGCACCTTCAGGTCGGCGAGCCCGAACAGTTCCAGGTTGCCGAACAGTCCGCTGCCGGCGTCGTCGCCGAAGGCGATGGTGTAGCCGACGAGCACCCAGGTCAGACTGACCACGCCCAACGCGATCATGTTCTGCTGCAGCATCGCCAGGACGTTGCGGGTGCGGACCATGCCGCCGTAGAACGCGGCGAGCCCCGGTGTCATGAACAGGACCAGGCCGGCGCAGACGAGCACCCAGGCGGTGTCACCCGCGTTCGGAGCGGACACGGTTTCCCTCCTTCTCTCGCAGGTGGACGGAGTCGCGGACGGTGTGCAGGAAGGTGTCCTTGACCCGTTCGTGGTTGGGCACCGGCGCGAAGTGCCGGTCCGGCAGCAGCAACAGCCAGGTGGCGATGTTGAACGGCCCGGTGAGCACCGGGATGCCGAGCGGGGTGAGCATGGTGGTCAGCGCCATCTGCACGAACAGCGTCAGCGCGATACCGAACAGCGTGTAGACGGTGACCAGTGCGCCGGGACGGTGCGCCACAGCGCCCACCACGATCGCGGTCAGCACCGCGTTGAAGGCGAACAGCCCCTTGTCCAGGGACGCGCCGTCGGCGCCGAACCAGAGCGCCAGCAGTGTCGCGCCGACAGCGCCGATCACCGCGAACAGCGCCGACCACCGGGAGTTGATCAGCAGGGCGACGAGGATGAGCAGGCCGGTGACCCAGCTCTCGATCAGGTAGACCTGGGACACGCCCTTGAAGAAGACCGGGATGAGGCCCCAGTCGAACGTGCCGCCGGTCAGGGATCCCTCACCGGGGAACTTCGGGGTCAGCTTGGTGAGCACCGTGAACCTGTCGAACTGGTACGCCGCCATCAGCAGGAACCAGGTCGTGAGCACGAACGGGAACGTGTAGGCGGTCAGGTTCCAGCGTTTGAACACGGCGTTGAGGGCGAGCGTGACCACCACCGTGCCGATCGCGCCGAGCACGAGGTAGAGCCACATCAGCGGGCGCTGGTCGAGGAACGTGGGCACCGCGAGGCCGGTCAGCAGCGGGCTGAAGCCGAACAGGCCCTTGCGCCAGCTGGACATGTCGACCCGCAGCGCCAGCGCGGTCGCGGTGCCCACGACCAGGCCGAGCACGCCGCCGCCGAACACCCGGGGCGTCCCGTTCTCGAACGCGCCCCAGGCCAGCGCGATCAGGATGAGCAGGCCGCTGAGCGGATTGTTCTGGAGCACCACCTGCGCGGCGCCGCGCAGGCTCGCGTCGACGAATCCGACCGCCGGGTTCCGGTCGGCCAGCCGGTGCCAGCCACGTCCGATGTCGGCCATGCCGCTGTTCTCCTCGCCTCAACGCCAGCTGAAGACCGGCGGGAAGGTGCAGCCGGTCACCTCTTCGCGGGCGGCAGTGCAGAACGCGCGTACCGCGGCGCGGACCGGTTCGGTCTCCTGCCCGAGCACCTTGAACACCAGGCCGGCGTCGTTGGGCAGTCGGCTGACAGCGGTGGCCAGCGGTGTCCGCTCGTCCCACACCGGCGTCGCGGTCCGCTCGAAGACCCGGGCCGCCCGGTCCGGGTCGGTGAGCAGCACGACGTTGCCGAAGACGTGGAAGCGGTCCATCATGCCGATCCGCGTCACCGGGAACCGGCCGGGAGTGATGACGAACTTCTCCACGAACAACGGGCGTCCGTCGGGCCGGTGCGCCCGCAGCGTGGTGGAGAACAGGTCGTACGCGAAGATCTCGCCGTCGCGGTAGTACTTGCGGCCGGGCTGGAGCACCTCGGCGTACAGCATTGTCGCGGTCTCCGGCAGCCGGACCACGGTGTCGGAGACGAACCGGCTGCGCCGGAACGGGATCACCGGCTCGGGCAGGAACTCCAGGTAGGCGTCCTGCGCCAGGGTGAAGCTCTGGGTCTGGGTGCCGTAGTTGGCGTCCATCTCCTGGATCTTGGTGGCGGCCTGGGTGACCAGGTGCGCCTGCGCGCCCGGCCCCAGGTCGACGTCGATGCGCAGCCGGTCGCCCTGGAGCACGCCGCCCGAGGTGGTGAGGATCATGACGCAGGGCAGGCCCGGCATCTCCTCGTCCCAGTACAGCGCGCGCTGCACCAGCAGCGGCGACTGCCGGAAGACGTCGCGCAGGATGGTCCGGTCCTGGTCCTCGCGCCACTCGAACCCCAGCCGGAGGATGCCCACCTTGCCGTTCGCGGCGGCCGGCAGCTGCGCCGGCTGGTCCTGGTACGGCGCGAGTTCCCGGACGGAGTCCAGAGTGGTCATGCCAGCACTTCGGCGTCGAACAGCGCGTTGCGGCGGACCAGGTCCACCAGGTCGTCGATGCCCTCGCCGGTCTTGCAGTTGGTGAACACGAACGGCTTGCCGCCGCGCATCAGCTCGGCGTCGCGGGCCATCACGTCCAGGTCGGCGTCGACGTACGGGGCCAGGTCGGTCTTGTTGATCACGAGGATGTCGGACTTGGAGATGCCCGGACCGTTCTTGCGCGGGATCTTGTCGCCGGCCGCCACGTCGATCACGTAGATGAAGTAGTCGACGAGCGCGGGGCTGAACGTGAGCGTGAGGTTGTCCCCGCCGCTCTCGATGAGCACGACGTCGCTGTCCGGGAACCGCGCCTCCATGTCCTCCACCGCCGCGAGGTTCATGCTGGGGTCCTCGCGGACGGCGGTGTGCGGGCAGGCGCCGGTCTCCACGCCGACGATGCGCTCCTCCACCAGCACGCCGGTCAGGGCGCGGCGGACGTGCTTGGCGTCCTCGGTGGTGACCACGTCGTTGGTGATGACCAGGATGCGCAGGCCCTGCTCGACCAGGCGGGGCACGACGGCCTCGATGATGGCCGTCTTGCCGCTGCCCACCGGGCCGCCGACGCCGATCCGACTCGCTGATTTCATTTTCGAAGAAGCCCTTCAGGTGGGTGAGCGCTCAGCTCATGAACATGCGTACGTGTGCGTGCTGGTGCGCGCCGGCCAGCACGTCGAGGTGCGGCGCGAAGCTCTGCATGTCGTCCAGCCCGGCGGTGCGCACCTCCTCGTAGTCCTCGCCGACCCGCTCGTTCACCGCGAAGAGGATCGACTGGGTGTCGAGGTGGTCCACCCGCATCAGCCGGACCGCCGCGCCGAGCACCATGGAGGCCGCGCCGTACTGGTGGGCGGCGAACGCGTCCGCCTCGCCCACGCCGAGTTCGGCGAAGAGCACGCCGAGCGCGACCGGGTAGGTGACCGGGACGCCGCCGCCGCTCTCCGCGACGCGCTTGCGCAGCAGGGACTCCCCCACCACCCGTTCGGCGGCCTCGGCCAGCTTGCGCCCCATGCGGACGGTCATCGTCCGCGTCTCCTCGTTGATCTTGCGCAGGTGTACGGCCTCGTCGGCCGCCCGGATCCGGTCGAGGTCACCGGCACGCGCGGCGCGGTGCGCCACGAGCAGCGCCACCCCGTCACCGGTGGCGGCGGCACGGGTGACCGTCCGCACGAACTCCTGCAACGTGGTCCGGTCGTGCACCGCGCCGTGCTCGACCGCCGTCTCCAGCCCGTTGGAGAAGGAGAACGCGCCGACCGGGAAGACCGAGTCGCCGAACTGGAGCAGCTTCAGGGCCTCGGTCACCGTGGACACCCCGGCCCTCAGTTCAGGTCGGCGGGCAGGTGCGTGTGCGGGGTCGAGTCGGCCCCGCCGAACAGCCGCCGCGACTCGTGCGGGGCCAGGTACGCGATGATCTCGGTGCCGGGGATGAACTCGTGGGTGAGGCCGGTGAACGCGTGTGTCCGCATCACCGAGTCCATGACCTTGCGGTCCACAGTCAGCGGGACGTACATCTTGGTGCCCTTCACCACCGCCGGCCAGTGCTGGTTGCCGATCGCGTGGCCGAGTTCGACGGCGGAACGGATCACCATGTCCAGCGACTCGCCGTGCAGCGTGTCGAGGTGCACGACCATCACCTCGCCGAGCGCGATCCGGGCCACCACAGCGGTCGCCGTGGCGTCGTCCCAGGCGAGCACGTCGCCGTCGCGCAGCCGTACGCCGCGGGCCAGGGACAGCGCCAGCTCGGTGCCGAGGCTCGTGGTCCGGCGCAGCCGGCTCTTCTGGGCGTCCCACTGGTCGAGGACCAGGTCGTCGACCTTGGCCTCCCGGAGCCGCTCGGTCCAGGCCGGCTCGTTCACGTTGCCGAGTACCGTTTCGACGAGCATGTGTTCTCCTTTCACGCGACCCCGCCGCCGGCCCGGCCGGGGGCGGGTGCCGCGCCGGGTCAGCTGAAGAAGTAGAGCTGGCTGAGGGGGAGGTTCTTGGCCGCCGGCACCGTGGCGTGCACGCCGTCCATCTTCACGGCGAAGGTCTCCGGGTCGACCTCGAGCTTCGGCGTACGGTCGTTGCGCACCATGTCGCGTTTGGTCAGGTTGCGGCAGCCGTAGACCGGCATGACCTGCCGTTGCAGGCCGAGCTGTTCGGCCACACCGGATTCGTGCGCGGCCCGGGACACGAACGTCACGCAGTTCTTGGCGAGCTGGGAGCCGGTGGCGCCGAACATGGGCCGGTAGTAGACCGGCTGCGGGGTGGGCAGCGAGGCGTTCGGGTCGCCCATGATCGACCAGGCGATCATGCCGCCCTTGAGCACCATCTTCGGCTTCGTGCCGAAGAACGCGGGCTCCCAGAGCACCAGGTCGGCGAGCTTGCCCGGGCTGACCGAGCCGATGACGTGCGAGACGCCCTGGGTGATCGCCGGGTTGATGGTCATCTTGGCGACGTAGCGCAGGACGCGGAAGTTGTCGTTGGCGTCGGAGTCCTCGGCCAGCTTGCCGCGGGCGTTCTTCATCTGCCCGGCGAGCTGGACGGTGCGCAGCCAGGTCTCCCCCACCCGGCCCATGGCCTGCGAGTCGCTCTGCATCATCGAGATGACGCCCTCGTCGAGGAGCACGTCCTCGGCGGCGATGGTCTCGGTGCGGATCCGGCTCTCCACGAAGGCGACGTCCGAGGGCACCTTCGGGTTGAAGTTGTGGCAGACCATGATCATGTCGTACAGCTCGGACTGGCTGTTGATGCCGTACGGCACTGTGGGCGTGGTCGACGCGGGCAGGACGTTCATCTGGCCTGCGACCTTGATGATGTCCGGCGCGTGCCCGCCGCCCGCACCCTCGGTGTGGAACGTGTGGATGGTCCGGCCCTCGAAGGCGGCGATGCTGTCCTCGATGTAGCCGCTCTCGTTGAGCGTGTCGGTGTGGATGCTGATCTGGACGTCGTACTCGTCGGCGACGGCCAGGCAGGACCGGATCACCGCGGGCGGCGCGCCCCAGTCCTCGTGGATCTTGAAGCTGGGCACCCCGGCCATGATCTGCTCGACCAGTGGCGCCCGGCCGCTGCTGTTGCCCTTGCCCAGCAGGCCGATGTTGATCGGCAGGTTCTCGAAGGCCCGCATCATGTTGTGGATGTTCCACGGGCCGGGCGTGATGGTGACGCCGTTGGTGCTGTCGCTGGGCCCGGTGCCGCCGCCCCAGAGGGTGGTGACGCCGTTGCTGAGCGCGGCGTACACCTGCTGCGGAGTGACCAGGTGGACGTGCGCGTCGATGCCGCCGGCGGTCAGGATCAGGTGCTCACCGGAGATCGCGTCGGTGCCCGGTCCGGTCACCAGGCCCGGGGTAACCCCGTCCATGATGTTGGGGTTGCCGGCCTTGCCGATCCCGGCGATCCTGCCGTCCTTGATCCCCACGTCCGCCTTGACCACGCCGAGCAGCGCGTCGACGATTGTCACGTTGGTGATCACCAGATCCACCACGCCCTCGGCGCTGGTGGCCTGGCTGGCACTGCCCATGCCGTCGCGCAGGGTCTTGCCACCGCCGTACATCACCTCGTCACCGAGGACCCGCAGGTCCTTCTCGATCTCGATGTAGAGGTCGGTGTCACCCAGCCGGATCTGGTCGCCCGTGGTCGGGCCGTACATTCCGGCGTATTCCTGCCGTGAGATCTGACTCATGCGTTATCGCTCCAGCTCTGGCGCGTCTGAGAGTGGCGGGCTACTTGCCCTTGCCCTTGCCTTGGTCCTGACCCTTGCCCTGGTCCTGGTCCTGCGACGTGGTCTTGAAGCCGCGCGTCTGGGCCTGGTGGAGCGCCTCGGCCCGGTCCGGCCGGTACCCGGGGATCGGCCCGTCGCCGGTCCAGCCCTGGACCAGTCCGTTGAAGCCGTACACCCGCTGGGAACCGCCGTACGGGATCAGTTGCACTGTCTTGCGGTCGCCGGGCTCGAACCGGATCGAGGTCGTGGCCGGGATGTTCAGCCGCTTGCCGAACGCCGCCGGGCGGTCGAACTCCAGGAAACGGTTGGCCTCGAAGAAGTGGAAGTGGGAGCCGACCTGGATGGGCCGGTCACCGGTGTTGTGCACGACCACCTCGGTCACCGGCCGCCCGGCGTTGAGTTCCAGAGGTTGGTCGCTGAGCTTGTAGCCGCCGATGGGCCGAAGGTGCTTGGAGTTCGGTCCCGGGTGTTGCTTCGCCATGTCGCCCCCGCTCTGCCGGAGACCGTGGCCTCCGGTCGCTGCTCTACTGGATGGGTGAGTGGACGGTGATCAGCCGTGACCCGTCGGTGAACACCGCTTCGACCTGGAGCATCGGGATCATGTCCGCCACGCCGGGGATCACGTCGTCGGCCGTGAGCACGTGGCTGGCGTCGTTCATGACCTCCTCGACGGTCTTGCCCTCGCGCGCGCCCTCGAGCGCCGCGGCGCAGATCACCGCCACGGCCTCGGGGTGGTTGAGCTTGACCCCGCGCGCCTTGCGGGCGTTGGCGACCATCGCCAACGAGTGGATCGTCAGCTTGTCGAATTCCTTCGGCGTGAGATGCACTTCGCGATCCCTTCGTCCGCACGCTTTGTACGGTTTCAGCTATTCCGTCACGGTAAGAGCGGTTTAGTCGCGCCGCAGCCGTTCAGGGAGATTTCAGGAACCGGCGTGCGCCCGCCGCCGCCGGTCGTAGTCGGCGGCGATCAGCGCGAACACGCCCGAGCGACCGAGCGCGTCGAGCAGGCTCAGGAAGAACTGCGTGATCAGGTACCCGGCGCCCCAGCCGCCGGCCGCGCGTTCGGTCGCCGCGTTGCGAAGCGCCCTAAACCCTACATATGCGACATATAGTAGGTTCGCCGCGGTGGCCCGACAGCGAAACTGCCGGGGCTGCTCCTGCACACGGACGGGGGACGGGTGAACCGGTCGGCGCCGTACGACCCCGCGGACTCCTACCGCGAGTTCCGGCGCCCGCTCGCGGCGCTGGTGCTCGCCGTCGTCACCGCCGGCGCGCTGGACTCCTTCGCGTTCCTGCGATACGGCGCGTTCGTCGCCAACCAGTCCGGAAACGCCATCTTCCTCGGCATGGGGCCCGCCGGCGGGCACTCCACGTGGCCCGTCTCGGCGGCGTCGATCGTCGCGTTCGCCACCGCCGCCGGGCTGGTCAGCCTGCTCCGCGGCCGCACCGGGCCGACGTCGGCGCCGCTGGTGGACATCGCGGTCACCGAGGCCGCCATGATCGTCTGGGCGGCGCTCAACCTGGCGCTCGCGTACGGCCGGGACGGCACGGCGTCCCGGGTTCTGCTCGCCGCCGCCGGCGCGGCCGCCATGGGCAGCCTGACCACGCTGGCGAGCCGTACCACGGGGATCGCCACGCCGATCACCTACCAGTCGGGCACCACGACCAAGACCGGTGAGCGGGCCGCCCGCTGGCTGCTCGGCCCCGCCGCCGGCCGGGCCCGGGCCCGGCGGGGCACCCTGCTCGGGCTGCTCGCCCTGGTCAGTTACAGCGTCGGTGGCGCGGTCGGCACGCTCGCCCAGCACCGGCCCCGCTGGGTGCCACTGTGGGGGACGCTCGCCCTGGCCGTGCTGATCCTGCTGCTCCGGCGGCATCCGCGGCCGGCGTCGCGTCGCGGCTGAGCGTCAGTCCGCCTGGGCGGCGAGTTCCCGGGCCCGGTCCCGGGCCGCCTCCAGCGCCGCCAGCATGGCCGCGCGTACGCCGTGGTTCTCCAGCTCGCGGACCGCGGAGATGGTGGTGCCGGCCGGCGAGGTGACCGCCTCGCGCAGCTTCACCGGGTGCTCGCCGGAGTCGCGCAGCATCACCGCCGAACCGATCGCGGTCTGCACGATCAGCTCGTGCGCCACCTGGCGCGGCAGGCCGAGCAGGATCCCCGCGTCGATCATGGCCTCGACCAGCAGGTCGAAGTAGGCGGGGCCGGAGCCGGAGAGCGCGGTGACCGCGTCCTGCTGCGACTCGGGCACCCGGACGGTCGAGCCGAGCGGGGAGAACATCTCCTCCGCCAGGGCCAGGTGCTCGCCGGTGGCGTACGCGCCCGCCGAGATGGCGCTCATCGCCTGGTCGACGAGCGCCGGGGTGTTGGTCATCACCCGGACCACAGGGGTGCCCTCTGGCAGCCGGCGGTTGAAGAACGCCGTCGGCAGGCCGGCGCACAGCGAGATGACCAGCTTGTCCGCCGGCACCTTCGGGCCGATCTCGTCCAGCAGCGCGGCGGCGTCCTGCGGCTTGACCGACACCGCGAGCACCTCGGCCTCGGTCACCGCGGTGAGGTTGTCCACCACACGTACGCCGTAGCGGTCGGCCAGCTCCTTCGCCCGGGCCGGGCGGCGCGCGGTGGCGAGCAGCCGCTCCACCGGCCAGCCGGAGCGCAGCAGCCCGGACAGCATCAGCTCACCGATCTTGCCGGCGCCGATCACCGCGACCGTGTGCACCTCGCGTGCCATCAGCCGTACCCCTTCCCGGGTCACGTGGGCGTGGGGGGGCGGGGCCGGGG
>NZ_JAGPXV010000559.1:0-3985 GCF_018070405.1 Micromonospora sp. D75 | reverse complement strand
GTGGCTCGGGCCGGGAGCCGGTAGATCGACACGTGGGAGCGCGATTCGGCGGTGAACTCCGCGCCGGACCAGTCCGCGTACCGATGCTCCAGCGTGAAGCCGGCCAACTCGCCCATCAGGTCCAGCTCGGACGGCCAGACGTAGCGGTGCGGGCTGCGGAAGACGCGCGCCTCGCGGCCGTCGCCGAACTCGAAGTGGTGCGAGACGAGGTGTTGCCGCAGCACGTCGTAGGTGTCCACGCCGACGTATCCGGGCTCGGTAGCGAAGACCGCCGCCCGCTGGCCGGGCGGCAGTACGCGCAGTTCCGGCACCTCCAGCTCGATCACGAACCGGCCGCCGGGCTTGAGGTGGCGGGCGGCGTTGCGGAAGCACGCCACCTGTTCGGCCTGTTCGAGCAGGTTGGAGATGGTGTTGTAGACGAGGTAGACCAGGCTGTACTCCCCGGGTGAGGTGGCGGTGGCCATGTCGCCGATCACCACCGGGATCGTCGCCGCATCGGCCTTCGACCGCAGTCGCTCCACCATCGGTACGGAGAGTTCGATGCCGCTGACCCGCACGCCGCGTCCGGCCAGGGGGACTGCCACCCGGCCCGTGCCGATGGCGAACTCCAGCACCGGCCCGTCGCCGGCGAGCGCGGCGAGCCGGTCCACGGCCGGGTCGAGCACCTCCGGCGCGAACATCCCCGTGCCCGGTGTGTCGTACCGCTCGGCGGTCTCGGCGTTCCAGATCTCGTCCTGGCGCATCCGCTCACCATGGCGATCGGCGCCGGACGCTGTCGACCGCATTTCACCGTCGAGCCCGGTTCCGGAAGGCCCGAACCCGCTGCGGAGCCGCTGTTACGCTCCGTCATGAGGGCCGCGTGGTCTGGTGAGCCCTCCGGTCCGGGCCCTCCAGGTCGGTGCCAGGGTGCGTCGGTACCCTGCTAGTTCTGGCCTGTCCGCGACGACATGAGGTATTCGTGACCGATCTTCGAGTGGTGGCGTTCGACCTGGACGTCACCCTGGCGATTTCCAAGTCCCAGATCGATCGTCGGATGGCGGAGCTGCTCGGCCACCTGCTCACCGAGGTGGACGTACTCATCATCTCCGGTGGTCGGTTCGAGCAGTTCCAGTCGCAGGTGCTGGCCCACCTCGACCTCACCGAGCAGCAGCGCGAGCGGCTGCACCTGATGCCCACCTGCGGTACCCGGTACTACCGCTGGTCCGACGGGGACTGGCGGCAGGTCTACGCCGAGGATCTGAGCGAGGCCGACAAGGCGCGTGTCGTTGCCGCGCTGACCGAGTCGGCGCAGGCGCTGGGTCTGTGGGAGGCGAAGACCTGGGGCGACATCATCGAGGACCGGGGCAGTCAGATCACGTTCTCCGCGCTGGGTCAGTCCGCCCCGCCGGCGGAGAAGTACGGCTGGGACCCGGACGGCGACAAGAAGCGGCGGCTGCGGGACGCGGTCGCGGCGAAGCTGCCCGACCTGGAGGTCCGTGGCGGCGGCTCGACCTCGATCGACGTCACCCGCAAGGGTGTGGACAAGGCGTACGGCATGCGGAAGCTGCTGGAGCACCTGGACCTGACCATCGACAACGTGCTCTTCGTGGGGGACCGGCTGGACGTGGGCGGCAACGACTACCCGGTCAAGGCCATGGACATCCGCTGCCACGCGGTCACCCGGTGGGAGGACACCGCCGACTACGTGGAGCGGCTCGTCGACGACCTGGTGAAGCAGCGCGCCGGGCGCGCCTGACCGACGTGCGACGCAGAGCCCACCGGTTCCGGAACCGGTGGGCTCTGGCGGTATCGACGGTGATGAGGTAGGAACAGCCGAGAGAGCGCTCTCCCGTCCCATCACCGAACAGGCAGGCAGATGCGATCACCCGACCCCTCCCGCCGCCGTTTCCTCACGCTCACCGCCTCCGCGGCCTCGCTCACCGCCCTCGGCCTCCCGGCCGGCGCCGCCGCCGCGTCCCCGGCCGCGCGCCCGGCACGCGAGCCCGACTTCGGCCCCAACGTCTTCGTGTACGACCCCGGCACGCCGGTGGAGGAGATCCAGTCCACGCTGGACCGGTTGTTCACCGCCCAGGAACGCAACGAGATGGGCTTCGACAGGTACGCCGTGCTGTTCAAGCCCGGCCGCTACGAGGTGGACGCCCGGCTCGGTTACTACACGACTGTCGCCGGTCTCGGCGCCCACCCGGACGACGTGGAGATCCACGGCGCGGTCCGGGTGGTCGGGCAGCCCGACCCGAACTCGCCGGCCGGCATCTCCGCGCTGACCAACTTCTGGCGTTCGGCGGAGAACCTCGCGGTCACCCCGACCGACTGGTCGAATCAGTGGGCCGTCTCCCAGGCGTCGCCGATGCGCCGGGTGCACGTCAAGGGTGTGCTGTGGTTGGAACCCGGCAACGGCGGCTACTCCAGCGGCGGCTACATCGCCGACTCCAAGGTGGACGGCATCACCATCAACGGCTCCCAGCAGCAGTGGCTCACCCGCGACAGCGAGCTCGGCGGCGAGTGGACCAACGGCGTGTGGAACCAGGTCTTCTCCGGCGTGATCGGCGCGCCCGCGCATGGCTTCCCCGACCCGCCGTACACCACGCTGCCGACCAGCCCGGTGACCCGGGAGAAGCCGTACCTGTTCGTCGACGCCCGGGGCGCCTGGCGAGTCGCCGTACCGCGTCTGCGCCGGAACACCGCCGGCACCACCTGGGCCACCGGCGGCGCGCCGGTGCCGTCGCTGCCGCTGTCCGCGTTTTTCCTGGCCCGGCCCACCGACTCGGCGAAGCGGATCAACGCGGAACTGGCCCGGGGCCGGCACCTGCTGCTCACCCCCGGCGTCTACCACCTGGACCGGGCCCTGCGGGTACGCCGACCGGACACCGTCGTGCTCGGCCTCGGCATGCCGAGCCTGGTGCCGGATCGCGGGGACGCGGCGCTGCGGATCGAGGACGTGGACGGGGTCCGCATCGCCGGGGTGCTGGTGGACGCCGGGCCGGTCGAGTCGCCGGTGCTGGTCGAGGTCGGTACGCGGCACTGCCACCGGTCGCACGCCACGAACCCGATCTCGCTGCAGGACGTCTTCTTCCGCATCGGCGGCCCGTACGCCGGGCGGGCGGTGACCAGCCTCGTGGTGCACAGCCGGCACACGCTGATCGACAACATCTGGGCCTGGCGCGGCGACCACGGCCGGGCCGGCACGATCGGCTGGACCGTGAACACCGCCGCCACCGGCGTGATCGTCAACGGCGACGACGTGACCGCGTACGGGCTCTTCGTCGAGCACTACCAGCGCTGGCAGACGATCTGGAACGGCGAGCGCGGCCGGACCGTGTTCTACCAGAGCGAGCTGCCCTACGACCCGCCCAGCCAGGCGGCCTGGCGCAGCCCGACCGGCAACGGCTGGGCCTCGTACAAGGTGGCCGATCACGTCCGCACGCACGAGGCGTGGGGACTGGGCGTCTACTCGTACTTCAACCAGGGCGTGGACATCCGCTGTGACAGGGGGATCGAGGCGCCGCGCCGGGCCGGGGTGCGGTTCCACGACGCGATCACCGTGTTCCTCGACGGCAGCGGCCGGGCCCGCCCGGCTCACCCGGCGAGCTGGTCGACGCGGGAGAGCACCTGGTCGATCAGGCCGTACTCGCGGGCCTCCTCGGCGGTGAACCAGCGGTCCCGGTCCCAGTCGCGCTGGATCTCCTCCAGCGTGCGCCCGCTGTGCCGGGCGATGAGCTCCTGCATGGTCCGCTTCACGTGCAGCATGTTCTCGGCCTGGATGGTGATGTCGGAGGCTGTGCCGCCCATCCCGCCGGAGGGCTGGTGCATCAGGATCCGGGTGTGCGGCAGCGCGAACCGCTTGCCGGCCGTCCCGGCGCAGAGCAGGAACTGCCCCATCGAGCCGGCGATCCCGAGCGCCAGCGTCGCGACGTCGTTCTTGACGTACCGCATGGTGGCGTAGATGGCCATGCAGGCTCTCACCGAGCCGCCGGGAGAGGTGTGG
>NZ_JAGPXV010000558.1:0-3993 GCF_018070405.1 Micromonospora sp. D75 | reverse complement strand
CACCAGGCCGGCCGCCACCAGCGACGCGGCCAGGGCCACCACCATCTTGGCTCTGATTCTCACGGAGACTCCTTCGATCGCCTGTGTGCAGGCGGGAATGAGCGGTCACGCGCCGCGCCGGCCGCCCGGACGGCAGCGGTGTCGCGCCTCGCTCACGGAATGTGGCTTGCCCGGCCCGGCTCCGCGCTCATATGGCACATAGTGTTCCCGTCGGGCGGTGAACTGTCAATCGAAGCACGCCGATATGCTGCGGCGGCGTTCGTCTAGAGTCGATGCTCCGTCCCTGAGCCGAGCCCGGAGCGCGTGTGCCAAGCCCGTTCGACATCGAGGAGATCTACCCGGACGAGGCGCCCACGCCACGGCTGCCCCGGCGGCAGGCCGGCACCTCGCCGCAGAGCGTGGCGGTGACCCTCCTGGCCGACTACACGCTGCGCACCCGGGCCCCGCTGCCGTCCGCCGCGATCGTCGAGCTGCTCGCCGAGACCGGGGTGACGAGCGCCGGCGCGCGCACCGCGATCAGCCGGCTGGCCCGGCGCGGCGTGCTGGAGGGCAGCCGGCAGGGCCGCAACAGCTTCTACCGGCTCAGTCGTGGCGCCGCCGCCGACCTCTCCGCCGGCGGCAGCTGGATCGTCGCCTCCACCGCCGACACGCAGGCGTGGGACGGGTGCTGGACGGTGGTCGCGTTCTCGCTGCCGCAGGACCGCGGCACGCAGCGCCGCGCCCTGCGCGGGCAACTGCGCTGGCTCGGCTTCGCGCCGCTGTACGACGGGCTGTGGATCTCGCCGTACGAGCTGGCGGAGCCGGCCCGGTCGCGACTGGCGCAGCTCGCGCCCGGCGCGGTCACCGTGTTCCGGGGCCGGCAGGACGCGCTCGACGTGACCGGCCAGCGCGCCCCCGTCGACGCCTGGGACATCGCCGCGATCAGCGCCCAGTACGAGGATTTCCTGCGCCGGTGGACCCCGCTGGCGTCCCGGCTGGAGTCGGTCGACGGTCCGGCGGCGGTGCGGGCCCGCCCCCAGGTGGTGAGCTGCTTCCGGCCGGAGGGCTGCGCCGGCCGGCCCGGGACCTGTTCACCGCCGTCTACGACGGACTGGCCGAACCCGCGCAACGGCACGTGCGGGCGGTCGTCGCGCGGTTCGCCGATCCGGTGCCGTCCGGCATCCAGGCGCACACGACCGCCGACATGCTCGCCGGCGTACGCGAGGACGCCTGCGGGGCGGGCCCGGACTGACCGCCGGCCGTCCCGTGGACACATCGGCGCCGGTGAGTCTATGGTCACGGGACTGCGGTGACCGCGAGGAGTGGCCATGAGCGTCCGCGTCTCCCTCGACGAGCTGCTCGGCGACGAGGTGCGGCGCGACCCGTACCCCTTCTACGCCCGGCTGCACGAGGCGGGGGAGGCGGCCCGGCTGCGGCCGGGCGACCCGCACGCGCTCGTCGTGCACGGCTACGAAGCGGTCAACCGGGTGCTGCGCGACCCGGTGTTCCGGGTGCTCGGCGCCGACTACCTGGACCGGGCCGGCGTCCGCTGGCGCCAGCACCAGGTGACCCGGATCCTGCAGTCGTCCATGCTCAACGCCGCCGAACGCGACCACCTCCGGGTCCGGCACCTGTTCTCCCAGGCGCTCACCCCGCGCCGGGTCGCCGCGCTGGAACCGGCCATCGGGCGCATCGCCGACGACCTGCTCGACCGGCTCGCCGAGGCGGGCGCGGACGGCCGGCCCGTCGACTTCATGGCGCGCTTCGCGCTGCGGCTGCCCAGCGACGTCATCGGCGAGCTGCTGGGCGTGCCGGAGGAGGACCGGGAGTGGTTCCCGCCCCGGGTCCGCGCGTTCGACGCGGTGCTGGAGATCGGCCGCCGGTCCATGCGCGAGGTCCGGGCCGCCAACGTCGCGGCGGCGGAGCTGACCGCGTACTTCACCGACCTGGTCGCCGCGCGCCGGGCGACCCCGCGTGACGACTTCGTCTCCGCGCTGCTGCGCGGCCTGGACGACGAACCCGGCCGGCTGACCGCCGACGAGCTGCTCGCCAACCTGATCATCATGTACAACGCCGGGTTCCGGACCACCGCGAACCTGCTCGGCAACGGGCTGGTGCTGCTCACCGAACGGCCGGACGCGCGGGCCGCGCTGCGCGCCGACCCGTCGGTGGCGGCGTCCTACGTGGAGGAGATCCTGCGGTACGAGCCGCCGGTGCACTTCGCGGTCCGGTACGCCGCGGCGGACACCGAGGTCGCCGGCCTGCCGGTGCCGGCCGGGCGGACGGTGGTCGTGCTGACCGGCGCGGCGAACCGGGATCCGCGCCGCTTCCCCGACCCGGACCGGTTCGACCCGTCCCGCGCCGACAACCGGCACCTGGCGTTCAGCGCCGGGCCGCACTACTGCTTCGGAGCGACGCTGGCCCGGGCCGAGGGGCGGCTGGTGCTGCCCCGCCTGCTGGACCGCTTCCCGGCGCTGACCGCCGAACCGGGGCCGCGCCGCGCGCTGATGCTGCGCGGGTACGACCGGCTGCCGGTACGGCTGACCGATCGGGTGCCTTGTCAAACCAACCTGATCGAGTAAGGTCGATGCTACGCGGAGTGTCCGCTCCGCGCCTCACAGGTTCCGTCGAGCAGGTCGAGCGCGCCGCCAGGCACCGTGGAAGGGAAACACCGGACATGACCGATGAGATCCGCGCGTTCCTCCTCGCCGCACTGACCGAGATGAAGTACGACGTCGGCGACGTCGACGACGACACCGTCTTCGGCCCGGCCGGGCTCGACGTGGACTCCCTCGGCCTGGCCGAGCTCGCGGTGCGGGTGGAGGACCGGTTCGGGGTCGCGTTCGACGACGACGAGGCGGAGGAGCTGGCGATGATGACAGTCGGCGAGTTCAGCCGCGCGGTCGCGGCGCGGATCGCCCCGGCCTCGGCGCACTGACCGATGCCAGGGCACGGCACCCGGCCGCGTCACGCCCCGGCGCGCCGGTTCCGGTGAGCGTGCGCGAACGGGTCACGGTCACCGGCATCGGGCTCGTCAGCCCGGTCGGCGCGACCGCCGCCGAGGTGTTCGACGCGGTCTGCGACGGCCGCTCCGGGCTCACCCGGCCACCGCACGACCATCCGCTGCACGGCGTCGTCGACGTCGCCGCGTTCGCCCCGGCGATCGATCCGGCCACCGTGCTGCCCGGCCCGGAGTCCCGCGTCGTGGACCGGTCGATAGTCATGGTGCTGCGCGCGGCCGAGGACGCGCTCGCCGACGCCGGACTGCGGATCGGCCACGACGTCGACAGCTACCGGGTGGCGGTCGTCGTCTCCGGCGTCGGCGGACTGTCCACGCTGGAGGAACAGGTGCTCGCCCGCGCCGGGCGCGGACGGTTCGGGGTCAGCCCGTACATGCTGCCCGGCACGCTGCCCAACATGGGCGCGGCCCGGATCGCGATCAAGTTCGGCATCCACGGCTACACCTCGTCGATCGGCACGGCGTGCGCGGCCGGCGCGCAGTCGATCGGCGAGGCGCTGCGCATCCTGCGCGCCGGCGACGCGGACGTGGTGCTCGCCGGATGCGCCGAGGCGCCGCTGTTCCCGACGTTCGCCGACGCGTTCGGCAACGCCCGGGCGCTCGCCCGCGGCTGGGCCGACCCGGCCGCCGCGAGCCGCCCCTTCGACCGCCGCCGCAACGGGCTCGTCCTCGGCGAGGGCGCCGGGGTGTTCGTGCTGGAACGCGCCGCGCACGCCGCCGCGCGCGGCGCCCGCCGGCACGCCGACGTGCTCGGCTGGGGCGCCACCAACGACGCCCACCATCCGACCACGCCGCGTCCGGACGGCGCCGGCGCGGCCCGGTGCATGCGCCTGGCCGTCCGCGACGCCGGTCTGGAGCCCGCCGACATCGGGTACGTCAACGCGCACGGCACCAGCACCCGGGCCGGGGACGCCGCCGAGCTGGCCGCGCTCGCCGACGTCTACGGCGCGGAAGCGCCGCCGCTGAGTTCGACGAAGGGCGTCACCGGGCACATG
>NZ_JAGPXV010000557.1:0-4003 GCF_018070405.1 Micromonospora sp. D75 | reverse complement strand
TCCGCTCCCCGTACTCGGCGCGGGTGGTCGCACCGACCATGCGCAGCTCACCGCGGGCGAGCATGGGCTTCAGCATGGTCCCGGCGTCCATGGCGGAGTCCCCGCCGGCGCCCGCCCCCACCACGGTGTGCAGCTCGTCGATGAAGGTGATGACCTGGCCGTCGGAGTTCTTGATCTCCTCCAGCACGGACTTCAGCCGCTCCTCGAACTGGCCGCGGTACGACGCGCCGGCGACCATCGCGCCGAGGTCGAGCGAGACCAGCTTCTTGTCCCGCAGCGACTCCGGCACGTCGCCGGCCACGATCCGCTGGGCCAGGCCCTCCACGATCGCGGTCTTGCCGACGCCCGGCTCGCCGATCAGCACCGGGTTGTTCTTGGTACGCCGGGACAGCACCTGGATCACCCGGCGGATCTCCGAGTCCCGGCCGATCACCGGGTCGATCTTGCCGTCGCGGGCGCTGGCGGTGAGGTCCACGCCGTACTTGGCCAGGGCCTGGTAGGTCTGCTCCGGGTCGGCGGTGGTGACCCGCCGGTCCCCGCCCCGGACGGTCGGGAACGCGGCGACCAGGTTCTCCTCGGTGGCGCCCGAGTTCTTCAGCGCGACCGAGACCGCGCCGCCGACCCGGGCCAGCCCGGCCAGCAGGTGCTCGGTGGAGGTGTACTCGTCGCCCAGCGGCCGCGCGATCTGCTCGGCGGCGCCGATGGCGTTGACGAACTCGCGGGCCAGCGTCGGCTCGGCGATGCTCGACCCGCGGGCGGCGGGCAGCGCGTCGACCGACCGCTGGGCGACGCGGCGCAGCTCGGCGGGGTCGGCCCCGACGGCGCGCAGCAGGCCCGCGGCGGTCGAGCCCTCGGTGTCCAGCAGTGACAGCAGCAGGTGCCAGGGCTCCACGGTGGCGTGACCGCGCTGGTTCGCCAGCGCGACGGCACCGGTGATGGCCTCGCGGCTCTTGGTGGTGAGACGTTCCGTGTTCATGGGCTCCCCCGGATCGGCGTGTCCACTGGACATGACACAACCAGAGTTGAGTCTATTCCGCTCAACTCCACTCCTGTGACCTGAGTCACCCTCCGGCGGCGAGGCCGGGTAGATCTTGGTACGAAACGGCCCTCATAGGGGCCCTTTCGTACCAAGATCTCATCGACGCGGGAGGCGCGTAAGGCAAGGGGTCTCGTGGTCGGCGCGCAGCACGCAACGCCGGCCGCCGTCCAGCTTGCGGTCGCAGAAAACCCAATGGCGTACGGCCTGGTCGTCCTCCGTCGACACGGTGATCCCGCCCAACTCCACCACCGCGAGGAACGCCAACGACCGGCCGGCCGTGCGACCGAGCATCTTCGCCCGGGCCAGATCCGCCGCGCGCACCGGCAGATGGATCACGTACCGCCCGGTCACGGCCGCCCGGCCAGGTCGCGCATTGAGGGAGCCTGACGGGACTGCCACTCGCGCAACGCGCCCTTGATCCGCGCCGTCTCCTCACGGCTCCGGGCGACTTCGGCGTACGCGGCGGCGAGGTCCCCGGCCACGCGGTCGAGGAACGCGGCGACCTCGGCCGGGTCCAGCCCCCGGCGGCGCGTCGCGAAGCGGCGGCCCCGCACCTGCCAGGGCCGGAGCGGAAGGTACGACGCGGAGCGGTACGCGGCGCCCGGCGCGGAGTCGGGCGGGCGCGCGTTCCGCCGATTCGGGCGTATTCGCAGGAGATTGCGCACGACACTGTCCCTTCTTCCAGGCCAAGGAGACGGGTAAGGCGACACGACTGGCCGCGCACGACCAGTCGCGCCGACCACGGGTGCCAACCGGAGGGCCGGTTTGCCTACCAGGCGTTCCGCCGAGGGCATCCGCACGAGCAACATACAATGCAAAGCATTGCATGACAAGGAGTGAGCATGCTTAGCACGCGAAGTGTTGGCTGACCGGTCTGACTCGTGGGAAGATCTTGGGGCCTACCAGGAGTTGCCGCCATGCCCCGAGTTTCAGACCGTCAGAGAATCGCGCAGGACATCAGAGACAAGATCGCTTCGGGCGAGTACGGCCCCGGCGACAAACTCCCCTCCCTGCGTGAACTGATCGCGCACTACCAAGTGTCCGCAGAGCCGGTCCGGTCGGCGCTGTTGATCCTTCAGGCCGAAGGTCTCGTCGAGGGGCACCAGGGCAAGGGCACCTACGTAACCGGTCGGGACGAGACCCCCTGATCGCACGATGACGGGCGATCGATCGACCCCGGACGCAGCAGGTGCGCGCCCGGAGTAGCCTCACCCGCGTGCGAGTACGTGTCGAACAGACCGCCCTGCCGGGTATCGGCGTACGTCATGACCTGATGACGGAGTCCGGCCGCCGGCTCGGTGTGGTCTCCCACCGCAATGGCCGTCGCGACCTGGTCCTCTACGACCCGGAAGATCCCGACTCCTGTCAGCACGACATCCCCCTGACGGACGACGAGGCGGAGGCGCTCGCCGACATCCTCGGCGCGTCGCTGATGCTGGGTCAGCTCTCCGGGCTGCGCGAGCAGGCCGCCGGGCTGCTGACCGAGCAGATCGCCATTCCGGCCGGCTCGAAGTACGTCGGCAAGCGGCTGGGTGACACCAAGGCCCGGACCCGGACCAGCGCGTCGATCGTCGCCGTGCTGCGTCAGGGCACGGTGAACGTCTCGCCGGATCCCACTTTCCGGTTCGAAGCCGGCGACGTGGTCGTCGTGGTCGGTACCCGCCAGGGGCTCGACGGCGTGACCGCGATCCTCGCCGAGACCGACCCGGACGTCTGACGCGTATGCACGAAACCACAATCCTGCTCATCGAGGTCGGTGCGCTGCTGCTCCTGCTCGGCCTGCTCGGCCGGCTGAGCCGTCGCGTCGGTGTCTCGCCCATCCCGCTCTACCTGCTCGCCGGCCTGGCGTTCGGGCACGGTGGCCTGCTGCCGCTCAACGCCAGCGAGGAGTTCTTCGCCGTCGGCGCCGAGATCGGCGTGATCCTGCTGCTGGTCATGCTCGGCCTGGAGTACAGCGCCAACGAACTGGTGGGCAACCTCCGCTCGGCCGCGCCGGCCGGTCTGATCGACGCGGTGCTCAACGCGCTGCCCGGCTTCGGGTTCGCGCTGCTGCTCGGGTGGGGCTGGGTCGCCGCAGTGGTGCTCGGAGGCGTCACCTGGGTGTCGTCCTCGGGCGTGATCGCCAAGGTGCTCGGCGACCTGGGCCGGGTCGGTAACCGGGAGACGCCGGTGATCCTCTCCGTCCTGGTGATCGAGGACCTGGCGATGGCCCTCTACCTGCCGCTGGTCACCGCGCTGCTCGCCGGGGTCGGCCTGATGAAGGGCGGCATCGCGCTCGCCATCGCGGTGTTCACCGTCGTCGTGGTGCTGGCCGTGGCGATCCGGTACGGCCACTTGATCTCCGCCGCGCTCTCCGCCAAGGACCCGGAGGCGCTCCTGCTCGGGGTGCTCGGCCTGACCCTGCTGGTCGCCGGTATCGCGGCCAAACTCCAGGTCTCCGCCGCTGTCGGCGCGTTCCTGGTCGGCATCGCGTTGTCCGGGCCGGTGGCGCACCACGCCACCGAACTGCTCTCCCCGCTGCGGGATCTCTTCGCCGCTGTCTTCTTCGTGTTCTTCGGGCTGGTCACCAACCCGCTGGACATGCCGCCGGTGCTGCTGCCGGCGCTGGTGCTGGCAGTGGTCACCATGGCGACGAAGGTGGCCACCGGCTACCTGGCCGCCCGCCGGGCGGGGATCGCCGAGCCCGGTCGCTGGCGGGCCGGCCTGGCGCTGACCCCGCGCGGCGAGTTCTCCATCGTCATCGCCGGACTGGCCGTCGCGGCCGCCTACCCGGTGAACCCGAAGCTGGCGGCGCTCGCCACCGCGTACGTGTTGATCACGGTGGTGACCGGGCCGCTGCTCGCCCGGCTGCCCGACACCCAGTGGTTCAAGCAGTGGCTGCGCTCCCGCGCCGCCGCCGCCCGTGCGGCAGCGGCGTTGCCCGCGCCGACCGGGGACTGACCCGCGCCGGGGCCGCCCCGCCCC
>NZ_JAGPXV010000556.1:0-4004 GCF_018070405.1 Micromonospora sp. D75 | reverse complement strand
GCGTGGTCTCGGTCCGGTCCAGGCCCCGCAGGACGCTGCGGCGCAACCGGTCCGGGTCGAGGTGGCCGGCCCGGCGTTCCCAGACCCCCACCGTGCCGTCCGGGAGCCGGTCGAAGCCGAACCGCCGGGAGACCTCGTCGCGGGTCAGCACCTCGGCCCCGGCCACGCCGGCCGCCGCACCGGCGTCGACGGCGTCGAGCAGGTAGAGCGAGCCGGTGGCCCGCCACCCGGCGGCCGCGGCGAGCGCCGGGTCGTCCCACAGCTCGGCGAGGCTCGCGGTGGCCAGGGCCCGGGCGGCCGGATCGGGCTCGAAGGCGCGTGCCAGGCCACCGGAGGCGGCGGTGGCGTCGGCGTGCCCGCCGCCCGGACCGCCGCCGTGCGGGCCGACCAGCACCGCCTCGGCGCCCGCGTCCCGCAGCCGCCGGGCGAGCAGGACCCCGGCGAGGCCCGCGCCGACGACGAGCACGCGGGGCTCACCCACCGGAGGCCGCCGGTTCCGCGCCGCCGACGACGTCGAGCAGGCGGGCCGCCCGGTCCGGGTCACCGGGGTACGCGGCCAGCGCCGCCCGGACGACGGTGGCGCTGTCGAAGTGCGCCGGGCGCAGGGCCTGCTCACCCCGGGTCAGCTCGACGTCGGCGAGCACACCGTCCAGACCGGGTACGGCCCCGGCGCGCGTGGCGGCGTAGCGCGCCTTGAACGCCTCGTACACCTCGGGCCGGAAGTCCGACTCGTAGCGGTCCGGCCGGTCCCAGCTCAGGAACGCCCGCACCACGGCCGGGTCCTCGTCGGCGAGGAACTCGTGCGCCCAGATCGCGTGGCCCCGGCTGGTGGAGAACTTCGCGCCGGTGAGCCGGTAGAACTCGTTCACCACCAGGCCGGTGGGCCGGTCGGGCAGCCCGGCGGCCAGGTGCAGGGCGGGGATGAGCAGCGCGTAGTAGAAGGCGTTGTCCACCCCGAGGAAGATCCACTGCTCGCCCACGTCCCGCCACGCGTCGAGGTACCCGGCCAGGGTGTCCGCGTCCGGCCGCAGGTGGCGGGCGGGCAGCAGCAGGTTGGCCAGGGCCATCTCGGCCCAGACGTCGATGCGCAGGCCGTCGTCCCACTCGATGCCCCAGTCCGTCGGGTACGCCAGCGGCACCTCCGGCAGCCCGCCGTCGAGGTACGACGCGACGAGCCGGCGCAGCCGGGGCGGTAACACCGCCCCGGACCAGAACCCGGCGAGCCGTTCCCGGTGCTCGTCCAGCCGCAGCACCGGCACCGTGTGGGTGACCGGCTCCGGTGGCGCGTCGCAACAGGTGGACCGCGCGTCGACCAGGTTCGCGGCGCTGCAGAAACCGCCGCACCCCTCGCAGGTGCCGCCGTTCGCGCCTGCCCCGCAGGCCGGGCAGCGCCCCGCGACCCGCACGTGGTGCAGGGTCCGCCGGCAGGCCGCGCAGGCGCGCAGCGACACCGGCGCGACCTCGACCACCTTCGCCTCGACCAGTTCGGTGAGCAGGCCGGCCACCGCCCGGCGGTACGCCTCGTCGGCCAGTGGGTCGGCCATCACGTCGTACCGGATCCGCGCGGCGCGCAACGCGGCGTGGATCAGCCACCCGTAGCGGGCGACCGTGTCGGCCGGCGTCTCGCCGTTCGCCTCCGCCCGGGCGAGCACGTAGTTCTGGTGGGCGTCCAGCCCGCACTGGGTCACCACCCGCCGGCCGGCGGCGCGCAGCGCGCGGGCCGCCACGTCCCCGGCGACGTACGGGCCGCTGAGGTGCCCGAGGTGCAGCGGACCGTTAGGGGTGGGCGGCGGGGTGACCAGGAGCACCGCGCCCCGCCCGGCCGGATCGTCAGCCACGGCCGGTCCCGTCGCCCGCGTCCGTCCGGCCGGTCTCGGGGCGCGGCATCCAGTAGACGCTCAGGATGGTCAGCGGCTGCTCGGGGGAGGGGTTGTGGATGACGTGGCGCTGCTCGGGTTCGAGCAGGATCACCCCGCCGGTCGGCACCTCGACCTTCTCGCCGCCCGCCTCGTAGATGGCGGTCCCGCGGGTCACCACGGCGAACTCCACCTCGGGGTGGACGTCCTCGGTGCTGCTGCCGCCGGGCGGGATCACGCACCACATGGCGTCGAACGGCAACGGGCCGAGATCGCGGTACTGGGTCCAGCGGCCGATCTGGATGCCGTACTCGTCGGTGAGCTCGGCGGTGTCGCTGACGTACCTTCGCATGTTCGTCCTCCTGGTCGGCGCGATGCCCGTCGGGCGCGCCGGACGGATCTGGGTTTGCGGAGAGTGACCGGAAGTGGTGCTTCTGCGACGCAGAGCCAACCGCCTGCCGGAGTGGCAATTCGACTTCGGTCGATAGCGTCGGACCCACTGTGGACCTAACCTCGGCTGGCCAACAGGAGCTACACCGGCAGATCACCGGCAATGGCGCTACTGATTGCCCGCTCAGTGGCCGCGCAGCGGTGGTCCGCCTGTACGAATCCACCAGAACCGGTACGGAGACGACGCTGTGATCGGCTACATGGATACGTTGGGTGACGAAATTGCTACCGCTCGGCGACGAGCCAACCTGACTCAGGAGGAACTGGCCGCCCGCACCGGACTGAGCGTCCGGAGCATCCGCAACCTGGAGTCGTCGCGGGTGACCCGCCCGCGCCCGGCGACAGTGCGGCTGCTGCGCGACGTGCTCGGCCTGCCGGCCCACCCGGCGCCGGCCCGGATCCGCCCCATGCAGTTGCCGCTGGAGATTCCCGGCTTCACCGGCCGTTCGGCACAACTACGGCAACTCGACCGGCTGCTCGACGGCGGACCGCGGCGGATGTCCAGCGTGGTGGTCTGCGTCCTGTCCGGACGCTCCGGGATCGGCAAGACGGCGCTGGCGCTGCGCTGGGCCCACCGGTCCGCCGCACGGTTCGTCGACGGGGTGCTGCACGTCCAGCTCGGCGGAAGCGACTCGCGCCGGCCGGCGGTGGCGCCCGCGGAGGCGCTCGCCGGCCTCATCGAGGCGCTCGACGTCGGCCTGCGACTCGGCCTCGACTACACCGCCGGCATCATCCCGCAGCGGATCCAGGGCCTGGACGGTGTCTTCTTCTCGCCGTTCCTGCACGCCGGCTGGAACCACCTCTACAGCAACAGCATCCCGCTGATCCTGCTGGGCACGTTCGTGCTCGCCGCGGGCACCCGCCGGTTCCTCTGGTCCACCGCCGTCATCATCCTGGTCAGCGGCCTGGGCGTCTGGTTCACCGGCTCACCCAACTCGGTGGTGGTCGGCGCCAGCGGCGTCATCTTCGGCTACCTCGGCATCCTGCTCACCCGGGGCGTCGTCGAGCGGAGCTGGTGGAACTTCGCCGTCGGCCTGCTCGTCGGGTTGCTCTACGGCTGGCAGCTGCTCGGCATCCTCCCCACCGACGAGCGCGTCTCCTGGCAGGGCCATCTGTTCGGGCTGCTCGGCGGCGTCGTGGCGGCGATCCTGTTCCGCCGCCGCAGGGACACCGGCGACACCGACCACCTCGGCTCACCGAGGATGACGCTGCCCTGACGGCGCGTTGATCAGACCCCGGGACATGCTTGCCCGCGGCCACCCGCCCGCCTACCGTTTCGGCATCAGCGAGGGTTGATCCCGAAGCGGAAAGTGACGGTGAGCCATGCGCGAGGTCGATGTCGCCGTGATCGGGGCCGGTCCCGCAGGGCTCTTCGCCGCCTACTACGCCGGATTCCGCGGGCTCTCCGTGTCGGTCATCGACGCGCTGCCCGAGCCGGGCGGTCAGATCACCGCCATGTACCCGGAGAAGCTGATCCTCGACGTCGCCGGCTTTCCCGCGATCAAGGGCCGCGAGCTGGTCGCGAACCTGGTCGCCCAGGCCGCGCCGTTCCACCCCGACTACCAGCTCGGCGTACGCGCGGAAAAGCTGTCCTACCTCGACGGCCGGCCGGTGCTCGGCCTGGCCGGCGGCGAGCAGCTGAGCTGCGGCGCGGTGCTGGTCACCGGCGGGCTCGGCAGCTTCACGCCCCGGCCGTTG
>NZ_JAGPXV010000555.1:0-4005 GCF_018070405.1 Micromonospora sp. D75 | reverse complement strand
CCTTCTTCCGGCCCAACGCCGACCGGGTCACCACTGGTACGGCGACGCCGACCGTCACCCGTCCGTCGGCCGGGTCCGGCCCGCCCAGCAGGTCCACCTCGCCGAGGCGCGCGTACCCGCCCGCGTTGCCGATCGCGCACGCGGTGATCGGCTCGGCGCCGTCACTGAGCACCGTGCCGTCGACCTCGACCCGGGCCCGCCAGTGCAGCGGCCGGCCGGCGTCGTCGGCGGCGCCGAGCAGCGCGCCGTCGAGCGTCACCGAGCCGCCGTCGTTGCGCAGCAGGTCCAGCCGCCGGGTCGTGCCGTCCAGCACCGCCGCGGCCACCCCGGCCGGATCCCGGGGCAGCCCGAGCTGCGCGGCCAGGTCACGCGCCGTCCCGGACCGGGCCGGATCGAGCGGGAGTACGCCGACCGGGGGCAGGTCGGGCACCGTCCGGTTGTCGGCCAGGTCCGCGGGGCGGCGGCTCGGCGGCGGAGCGTACCGGCGCACCAGCCGGCGCAGGACGGCGCGCAACTGACCGTCACTGGCCGTGGCGACGATCAGCCGGGTCTTGCCGTCGGGGTCCGGCCAGGTGAGGCCGTCGGGGCGCGGTGGGCCGTCGAGCCGGGCCAGCACCTCGTCGATCTCGGCGTCCGACCGGGCGGTCACCGTGGTCACCCGGGCACCCCGGGCGGTCAGCTCGTCCGCGCAGGCCAGCACCGGTACGCGCGGCGTCTCGCAGCGCTCCTCGCCGCTCTCGGCGGCGGTGTCGTCCGCGCCGCCGCAGCAGGCGCCGCCGCTGCCGCAGCCACCACCGGGAGCGTCCCGCTCCGAGCCGAGGGTGAGCAGCACCACGTCGTACACGAAGGAGCCTCCTGCTTCTCGACCAACCCCTGCTGGTCCCGCCGTCACTACTTGTTAGCCTGACACCCCGGGCTCGCAGACCGGTCGCCACCTGGCACCCGAGCCTTCTGGAGGCGGAAGAGATGCCAGCGATCGTGCTGCTCGGCGCCCAGTGGGGCGACGAGGGCAAGGGCAAGGTTACCGACCTGCTGGGTGAGCGGGTCGACTACGTCGTGCGCTACTCCGGCGGCAACAACGCAGGCCACACGGTGATCACGCCGGACGGCCAGAAGTACGCGCTGCACCTGATGCCGTCCGGTGCGCTGTCACCGAGCGCGATGATCGTGATCGGCAACGGCGTGGTGGTCGACCCGAAGGTGCTGCTGCAGGAGATCGACGGGCTCGCCGAGCGCGGCGTGGACGTGTCCCGCCTGCGCATCTCCGGCGACGCGCACCTGATCATGCCGCACCACCGGGCGCTGGACCGGGTGGTCGAGCGCTACCTCGGCAGCGCCCGCATCGGCACCACCGGCCGGGGCATCGGCCCCGCGTACGGCGACAAGGTCGCCCGGATGGGCATCCGCCTGCAGGACCTGCTCGACCCGGGCATCCTGCGCAAGAAGCTGGAGCTGGCGCTCCGCGAGAAGAACCAGCTGCTGTTCAAGGTCTACAACCGCAAGGCGATCGACGTCGAGGAGACGGTCGAGGAGTACCTCCAGTACGCCGAGCGGCTGCGCCCGTACATCGCCGAGACCCGGGTGATGCTCTGGGACGCGCTCGACCGCGGCGAGACCGTGCTGCTGGAGGGCGCCCAGGCCACCATGCTCGACATGGACCACGGCACCTACCCGTTCGTCACCTCGTCGAACCCGACGGCCGGCGGGGCGTGCGTGGGCGCGGGCATCCCGCCGACCGCGATCACCAAGGTCATCGCGGTGAGCAAGGCGTACACGACGCGGGTGGGCTCCGGCCCGTTCCCGACCGAGCTGTTCGACGACAACGGGCAGCACCTGCGCAAGGTCGGCCACGAGTACGGCACCACCACCGGCCGGGAGCGCCGCTGCGGCTGGTTCGACGCGGTGGTGGCCCGGTACGCGTGCCGCCTCAACGGCGTCACCGACCTCGTGGTCACGAAGCTGGACGTGCTGACCGGTCTGGCGAAGGTGCCGATCTGCGTCGGGTACGAGATCAACGGCGAGCGCTTCGACGACATGCCGATGACGCAGACCGACTTCCACCACGCCACGCCGATCTACGAAGAGCACGACGGCTGGTGGGAGGACATCACCAAGGCGCGCACCGAGGACGAGCTCCCGGAGAACGCGAGGCGCTACATCGCCCGCATCGAGGAGCTGACCGGCACCCGCGTGAGCGTGGTGGGTGTGGGCCCGGGCCGAGAGGAAAACGTCCTCCGCCACCCCCTCCTCCCCTAAACTCGCCCTTTGTCGTTGATCAAGGAGTTTGTGTCCAGTCCGGCGTCGGATCCGTACACAAACTCCTTGATCAACGGGGCGGTCGCGGAGTGGCCACCGGGAGAGTAGGTCTGTTTATCCACAGGGTTGTCCACAGGGGTTTCGGCTGTGGAGTGGCGCGGGGGAGCCTGCGCGTGTGGGTGAATTCGACGAGCTGACGCGGCTGGCTGCCGGGCAGGGCGGGTTCGTGACGGCGGGGCAGGCGTTGCGCCTGGGCCTCGGCCGGGAGCAGATCCGGTACCTCGTCCGGGCCGGACGATGGACGCGCGTCTCGCGCGGCTGCTACCTCCCGTCCGCAGGGCCGACGGCGGTGGCGCTGCGACGTGTCCGCATCCGCGCCGCGATCGCGAGCCTGGGGCCGGGCGCGGTCGCCGTACTCGACACCGCCGCCGAACTGCACGGCATCGCCGGCCTTCCGCCGGCGGCGGCGATCCACGTCTCGGTGCCGCCGGACCGGCCGCACGTGCAACGCCGGGCGGAGCCGGGACTGACGGTGCACCAGTTGACGCTCGCCGACGCGGACGTGTGCCAGGTCGAGGGCGTGCCGGTCACCACACCGGCGCGGACCGTTGCCGACGTGTTGCTGCGGGCTCGGCGCTACCCGGCGGTGTGCGTTCTCGACTCCGCGCTCAACCAGGGGATCCTGGCCGAGGACGACCTGTCCCTGGTGCTCGCGCATTTCGCCGGACGCCGCGGGGCGGTCGCCGCCCGGGGGTACCTGGCCGAGGCGGACGGCCGGGCACAGTCACCCCTGGAGACCCGCACCCGGCTCCGCTGCGTCGACGGCGGCGTGCCGCCGGACACCCTCCAACTGCCGGTCCGGGACGAGGACGGTTACCTGCTCGGCATCGGGGATCTGGCATGGCGGGGCGCGCGCCTGATCGCCGAGGCGGACGGCCGGGCCCCGCACCTGACCCCGGAGGCCGTCTACGCCGACCGCTTCCGGCAGAACCGCCTGGTCAACGCCGGCTGGCGGATCCTCCGCTTCACCTGGTCCGACACCCTCCGCCCCGACTACATCCCCCAGACGGTCAGACGAGCCCTGCGCCAGAGCCGTCACCCACCCCGTTGATCAAGGAGTTTGCGGCCGGAAAACCCCAAATCTGGGACGCGAACTCCTTGATCAACGGGGTGGGGTGGGGTGGTCAGTAGGATGCGGGGTCGTGCGCGTACTTCTTGTGGGTGGTGGTGGGCGGGAGCACGCTCTCGCGCTCGGACTCGCCGGGGATCCGGCTGTCGAGGCGCTCGTCGCAGCGCCGGGGAATCCGGGGATCGGCGAGGTCGCCTCGCTTCGGGAGGTGACACCCACCGACCCGGCGGCCGTGGCGGCCCTCGCCGTCGAGGTCGCGGCGGACCTGGTGGTCATCGGCCCGGAGGCGCCGCTGGTGGCGGGCGTCGCCGACGCGGTACGCGCCAAGGGCATCGCGGTGTTCGGCCCGAGCGCCGAGGCGGCCCGGCTGGAGGGCTCGAAGACGTTCGCGAAGGACGTGATGACGGCGGCCGGTGTGCCGACCGCCCGCGCGTACACCTGCGAGGACGCGGCTGCGGTGGCGCGGGCGCTGGACGAGTTCGGCGCGCCGTACGTGGTGAAGGACGACGGGCTGGCCGCCGGCAAGGGCGTCGTGGTCACCGACGACCGGGCCGCCGCCGAGCGGCACGCCGCGGAGTGCGGACGGGTGGTGATCGAGGAGTACCTGTCCGGTCCCGAGG
>NZ_JAGPXV010000554.1:0-4005 GCF_018070405.1 Micromonospora sp. D75 | reverse complement strand
CCGAGCCGAGCGTACGGGCGCAAGCAGGGGCGGCGCTGGCCCGCACCGGGGCACTGACCGAACCCGTAGCCACCACGCTGGTCCAGATCGCCACCAGCGACACCGACCCGAGCGTACGGGCGCAAGCAGGGGCGGCGCTGGCCCGCACCGGGGCACTGACCGAACCCGTAGCCAGCGCGCTGGTCCAGATCGCCACCAGCGACACCCACCCGAGCGTACGGGCGCGAGCGCTATCGGCGCTGGCCCAAGGCGGGGCACCGACCGAACCCGTAGCCACCACGCTGGTCCAGATCGCCACCAGCGACACCGACCCGAGCGTACGGGCGCAAGCAGGGGCGGCGCTGGCCCGCACCGGGGCACTGACCGAACCCGTAGCCACCACGCTGGTCCAGATCGCCACCAGCGACACCCACCCGAGCGTACGGGCGCAAGCAGGGACGGCACTGGCCCGCACCGGGGCACTGACCGAACCCGTAGCCAGCGCGCTGGTCCAGATCGCCACCAGCGACGCGGGGTTCATGGAGCGAGTTGAGGCTATCGAAGCGCTTCGGCAAGCGATGCCGACGCCAGACCTCAGGAAAGCTCTAGTTGGGCTATTCCGCGATGACGACAACGACGTACGCAGCGCCACGGCAGCTACCCTCGTGGAGTTGAGCCGCCAGCATCCAGAACGTGCCGGCGAAATACGTGCGGATTTGGCTGCTGCCTGCCGGGACCCGGCTCTGGCAGAAAGGGACCTGTACGAAAATCGGACGGGGTGGGACTACGCATACGATGGCCTAAAAGCCCATGTGGAGGCCCTTGGTCACATCAGAATCTAGGAACAGCGGTTCCCGGCAGGGTGCGGCCTGCTCGTCGGCGAGATGCATCCATTCATGTCAATAGAGGCGCTGTCCACGGATCATCAGGCAGAACTGCACGGCGCTCCCGCACTCGCTCAGAACCAACTTTCGCGCATGTCCAGCGTCGTCCGGTCCAGCCCTTCCAGCAGGTCGAACTGCGCCGCCACCTTCGGCAACTCCCACCGGTAGAAGTACCGCGCCGCCTGCCTCTTCCCCGCCAGGAACTCCCCCTCGGCCCCGTCCGGTGACCCCAGCGCCTCCACCGCGAGCACCTGCTCCAGCCACATCCACGCGATCACCACGTGCCCGACCGCCTCCAGGTACACCGAGGCGTTCGCCAGCGCCAACTCCGGGTCGCCCGGCGCCCACAACCGCCGCGTCACCACGGCGATCCGGTCCACCGCGGCGGCTAGCTGTCCGGCCAGCTCGGAGGCGAACCCGTCGGCCTTCCACGCCCGGCTGATCGTGCCGCGGATCGTCTCCAGCAGGAGTTCCAGCGCGGCGCCGTCGCGCATGGTGACCTTGCGGCCGAGCAGGTCGAGGGCCTGGATGCCGTGGGTGCCCTCGTGGATGGCGTTGAGCCGGTTGTCGCGCCAGTGCTGCTCGACGTCGTAGTCGCGGGTGTAGCCGTACCCGCCGTGCACCTGGATGGCCAGGTCGTTGGCGGCCAGGCACCACTGCGCCGGCCAGCTCTTGGTGATCGGGGTGAGCAGGTCCAGCAGCAGTTGCGCCCGTTCGCGGTCGGCCTCGGCGGGCGCGGTCTTCTGTTCGTCGAGCAGCCGTCCGCAGTAGAGCACCAGCGCGAGCGCGCCCTCGACGTAGCTCTTCTGGGCCAGCAGCATCCGGCGTACGTCGGGGTGGGCCACGATCGGCACCTGCGGCGTGGTCGGGTCCTTGTCGGCGACCGGGCGGCCCTGCGGGCGCTGCCGGGCGTACGCGACGGACTTCAGGTACGCGGTGTAGCCGAGCGCCGTGGCGCCGGCGCCGATGCCGATGCGCGCCTCGTTCATCATGTGGAACATGACCGCGAGCCCCTGGTGCGGTTGTCCCACCAGGTAGCCGACCGCCCCGGCCCGCCCGTACGGCCGGTGCACACCCTCGCCGAAGTTCAGCAGCGTGTTGGTGGTGCCCCGGTAGCCGAGCTTGTGGTTGAGGCCGACCAGCACCACGTCGTTGCACGGCCCGAGGTTGCCGTCGTCGTCGAGCAGCGTCTTCGGCACGATGAACAGCGACAGGCCCTTCACACCGGCCGGCGCGCCGGGGATGCGGGCCAGCACCAGGTGGACGATGTTCTCGGCCAGTTCGTGGTCGCCGCCGGAGATCCACATCTTGGTGCCGACGATCCGGTAGGTGCCGTCGTCCTGCGGCTCGGCCCGGGTGGTGAGGTCGGTCAGGGAGCTGCCGGCCTGCGGTTCGGACAGGCACATGGTGCCGAAGAACCGGCCCTCGACCATGGGGCGTACCCAGGTGTCGATCTGCTCGGCGCTGCCGTGGGCGAGCAGCAGGTTGGCGTTGCCGAGGGTGAGCATCGGGTATGCCGACGTGCCCACGTTGGCGGCCTGGAACCAGGCGAACGCGGCGGCGGCCACCGTGTGCGGCAGTTGCAGGCCGCCGACCGACTCGTCCATGGTGGCGGCGAGCAGCCCGGTCTCGGCGAACGCCTCCAGCGCAGCCTTGACCTGCGGGATGGTCCGTACGCGCTGCCCGTCGAACGTGGGCTCGCCGGTGTCGGCGGCCCGGTTGTGCGGGGCGAAGCGCTCGGCGGCCACCTGGGCGGCGAGGTCCAGCACCGCGTCGACTGTTTCGCGGGTGTGCTCGGCGTAGCGGGGGCGCTCGGTCAGCCGGGTCACGTCCAGCCAGTCGTGCAGCAGGAACGTGAGGTCACGGCGGGACAGCAGCAGATCGGACGAGGACAATGTGGACTCCTTCCGGTCAGCCGCGGCGCAACCCGGCGACGGCCTCCCGCAGGTCATCCTGACTGATCGGAGCCGGTGGCGCACCCTCCGCCGCTTCCCGAAGCGCCTTGGCGAGTTGCACCCGGCGTAGCGCCTCGCGAAGGTCCGCGCCGGTCAGCCCGGCCGTGTCGGCCGCGAGGGCGGCCGGGTCGAGGTCGTCGGCGAACATTGTGAAGCCCGGCCGTTCGTGCCGGTCGATCAGCTCGCGGACCATCTTGGTGAGGATCTCCGCTCGTCCGTTCTCGTCCGGCGCCGGAATGGCGATCTTCAGGTCGAAGCGGCCGGAGCGGATCAGCGAGGCGTCGACGCGGTGCGGGAAGTTGGTGGTGGCGACCACGATGACGTCGGGGTTCTCCTCGAACAGCGTGTTCATCTCCTGCTTGAAGATGCCCGCGACGGCGTTGACGGCCTGGCTCGCCGCGTCGCCGCCGGCGCCGGCGTAGCTGATGATCGAGTCGAACTCGTCGAACAGCATGACTGTGGGCCGCCGGTAGCGGCGTGCCTCCCGGAAGATCCGCTTGATGTTGCGTTCCGAGCCGCCGAGGTACTTGTCCAGGATCTCCGGGGTGCGGATCTCCACGAAGTCCGCTCCGACCTCGTTGGCCAGGGCCCGGGCCAGCATGGTCTTGCCGGTGCCGGGCGGCCCGTACATCAGGATGCCCTGCGGCCGGCGCGCGCCCCAGCGGGCCATCGCCGCCGGGTGCCGGAACGACACCGCCACCTCCCGGAACTGCGCGACTACGTCGGGCAGGCCGCCGACCTGGTCGAGGGTCACGGTCGCGCTGCGCGGCCCGGCCGCCGTCGTCACCGGTCGCCGCCCCACGACGTACGTCCGTCCGCGCAGCACGGTCGGCTCGTCGCTGTCGCCGGACAGCTCGCGTACGGCCTGGAGCAGCAGGCCGAGCATCGCCGTCAGGTGCGCCGGACCCACGTCGGCGCTGGGCACGTCGGCGTGGATGCGTACCGTGCCGTTGTCCTGGTCGACGCGGGGCCGCAGCCCGGCTTCCCGGGCCACGCGCAGCTCCTCCCGGCCCGCCTCGTCGCCGGGCGGCGCGGCGAGCGTGCTCGTCGCCGGCCGGGCCGCCGCCGTGTTCGGCCGGGCGATGAACGGGCAGCTTGACGCCGCCGCGGCGCTGGCCGCCGACCCGTACGGCACCACCGGCCGCCGGGACACGTTGCGCCGCCGCTACGACGCCGCCGACGCGAGC
>NZ_JAGPXV010000553.1:0-4009 GCF_018070405.1 Micromonospora sp. D75 | reverse complement strand
CCCCGAGGGTCACCTGGACCCCGGCGGCGCGCAGCGTGGCCGCGCCGCCGGAGGCGACCGGGTTGGGGTCGGGCACGGCGACCACGACGCGGGCCACCCCGGCGGCGATGAGCGCGTGGCTGCAGGGGCCGGTGCGGCCGGTGTGGTCGCAGGGCTCCAGGGTGACCACAGCGGTGCCGCCGCGGGCGCGGGCGCCGGCCTGGGCCAGCGCGACGATCTCGGCGTGCGGGCCGCCGGCGTAGGCGTGGAAGCCCTCGCCGACGACCTCGCCGTCGGTGTCGAGCAGCACGCAGCCGACGACCGGGTTGGGGCTGGTGGCGCCGAGGCCGCGCGCGGCCAGTTCGATGGCACGACGCATCGCCTCGTCGACGGAGACGCTCGCCATGGCCGTCTGTCCTCCCGCTCGCCGGTCGCGCGCGGGCGGGTTCGGGAGCAGCGGCCACAAAGCCGCGGACACGCGGCGGCGGAGAACCCGGGGACGGCGTCGCCGACCCCGGGGAGCCCACGCGGCGGCTGAGGGTGCTCAGCGGCCGGCAGGGGCCTCCCCCGTTCCGCGCGCTGTCTCCCATCCGGACTGTCTGGGGGCGGACGAGCCGCACCCCAACCGTCGGCCCCGGATTCTCACCAGGTCCACCGTCCGGCCGAAGCCGTCCGGGTCGCGGGCTTACCACGGTCGGACCGTGGATCACCGCCGGTTCGGAATTTCACCGAGCCCCGCCAGCGCGTGGTGGGTATACGGGAAGTCTTACACGTTCCGGCCGGGTGCGCGCCACAGAGGCGAGCTACCTCACAGGAGCGCTCAGGTGACGCCGCGCCGGCGGTCCACCGCCACGTACGAGCCGGGCTGGCTCTTGGCCACCGTCTTCATCTCCGAGGCCACCGCGATGGCCTCCAGCGGGTCGGTGAACCGCTTGCCGGAATCGGACAGCGACACCCCGATGGAGAGCGTGACGAGCGCGGCGCGGCGGATGTTGCCGCGCCGGTCCTTCAGCTCGACGAAGCCGCGTTCCCGGTCGGTGGCGTCGTAGAGCGCGTCCGCGGCCTTCTCGAAGTCGACAACGGCCCGGCTGGTCAGCGGCCGGACCTGGCTGGGCGCGCAGACGATCACGAAGTCGTCGCCGCCGACGTGCCCGAGGAACGCCGGCGGCAGCCCGATCGACACCACCGCCCGGTGCAGGCTGCGGGCCAGCGCCGAGATGAACTCGTCGCCGCGCACGAAGCCGTACCGGTCGTTGACGCTCTTGAACCGGTCGATGTCGATGTAGCCCACGGCGTAGTCGACGCCGTTGCGGACCCGGTCGCTGATCTCCCGCCGGATCCGGCTGTTGCCGGGCAGGCCGGTCAGCGGCGAGACCTCGCGGAACTCCTTGTTGCGCCGCAGCGTGGAGTTGACCCGGGCCACCAGCTCCAGCGTGTCGAACGGCTTGACCAGGTAGTCGTCGGCGCCGACGCTGAGCCCGTTGACCTTGTCCTGGGTCATCCCCTTGGCGGTCAGCATGATCACCGGCAGCGCGGAGGTCATCGGGTCGGCGCGCAGCCGCCGGGTCAGCTCCAGGCCGTCGACGCGCGGCATCATCAGGTCCACCACCGCCAGGTCGGGCCGCTGCCGCTCGATGATCTCCAGCGCCTCCTGGCCGTCACTGGCGTGCAGCACCTCGAAACCGTGCAGGCGCAGGTTGAACTCGACGAAGCGGGCGATGTCCTCGTCGTCGTCGACGACCAGGATGACGTCGGGGCGCTCGCCGGCCGCGTCCATCTCAGGCCCCGGTCATCGCACGTTCCGCCAGGCCCCGCAGGCGGCGTACCGCCTCCGCGGGATCGTCGGCGCCGTAGACGGCGGTGCCCGCGACGAACGCGTCGGCCCCGGCCGCGGCGGCCTGCTCGATGGTGTCCGCGGCGATGCCGCCGTCGACCTCGATGCGCAGCTCCAGGTGGCCGCTGTCGACGTGCCGGCGGGCGGCGCGCACCTTGTCCAGCAGCTGCGGCAGGAACCGCTGGCCGCCGAAACCGGCCTTGATCGTCATGATCAGCAGCGTGTCGAAGCTCGGCAGCAGCTCCAGGTACGGCTCGATCGGGGTGTCCCGGTCGATCGCCAGGCCCGCCTTCGCCCCGGCCGAGCGCAGATCCTTGGCCAGCGCCACCGGGTCGTCGCACGCCTCGGCGTGGAACGTGACGTTGTACGCCCCGGCGTCGGCGTACCCGGGCGCCCAGCGGCGCGGATCGGTGATCATCAGATGCACGTCGAACGGGATCTCGGTCACGGCGCGCAGGCTCTGCACCACCGGCAGCCCGATGGTCAGGTTGGGCACGAAGTGGTTGTCCATGACGTCGACGTGCAGCCAGTCGGCGGCGGGCTCCACGGCACGGACCTCGTCGGCGAGGCGGGCGAAATCGGCGGCCAGGATGCTCGGCGCGACGATCGGCGGCGGTACGGTCACCGGGCCAGTGTACGAACGCGGTGATCCGGAGGTCGCGGCACGGCTCCCGGAGCGACAGGTGGTGAGCCTTCCGTCACCCGTGGTGCACCATCGGGCCGTCCGGAGCGGAAAATGGCACGAATAGTCGTCGGTGACTAGCCGATCGATTGAAAGATGACGAAACTCCTACAGGGACGGTCACGTATGCTGCACGCCCGGGCGCGGGGGACGCCGGTCGGGCCTATGGCGACCGGCTGCCATCTCTCCCGGAAGGGGCGGACGATGCGACGGTGGCTCCACGTGCTCGCGCTGGCCGGCGCCGCGACTGCGGTGCTCGCCGGCTGCGCTCAGACACACCGGGCCGACGGCGACCTGATCGACGACTGGGCGGCGCTGCCGGCGCCGCGGCTGTTCGTACCGGCGACAGACGCGTGCCTGCCCCGGCTCACCACGGTGGTGGCTGCCGCCACGTACGAGACCGTCGACTGCGCGGGCAGCCACCTGGCCGAGACGGTGCACGTCGGCACGTTCACCGGGCCGGAGACGCTCGGCGACCGCCCCGAGCCGGGCACCCCCGCGCTGCGGACCGCGCGCGCGGAGTGCGACCGGAGCGCCCGGGAGATGATCGGCGGGGACTGGCACGCCGCCCGGCTCACGCTGAACATCGCGCTGCCGACTGTGGCCGCCTGGGGCGCCGGCGCGCGCTGGTTCCGCTGCGACCTGGCCGAGACCGACAGCATCGACAACACCCGTCCGATCAACCGGGTCGGCAGCCTGCGCGGCGCGCTGGTCGGCGACAACCCGCTCGTGCACAGGTGCTTCGACCCGAAGCTGATCGGCAAGAACCTCAACTACATGGCCCCGGTGCTCTGCACCGAGCCGCACCGCGCAGAGTTCGTCGGCGTGTACGAGGAACGCGACATGAGCTGGGCGGAGTTCACCAAGGGCGCGCCCACCACGCACCGGCGCTGCATGACGCTGATCGCCCAGTTCGCCGAGGTGCCGGACAACGCCGAGCTGCCGTACCGGGCCGGGTCCATCTACTACCCACCGTCGCAGCGGGAGTGGGAGGAGGGCGACCGGGGGGTGCGTTGTTTCCTGTGGAGCGACGACCGCAAGCTCAACCGATCGGTGCGCGGCGCCGGTCCCGAGGGGCTCCCGGTGACCTGATCGGCTGCCGTATGCTGCACCGCCGAGGCGTACCGGGGGGCCGGTCGGCTCCGGACGCACGGGGAGGTCGGTCGCGATGCGGCGTTTGTGGGTGGCGGTCACCGTGTCAACGGTGGCGGCGCTGGCGCTCGGCGGCTGCGCCGCGCCGGCCGGAGTGGACCGCGACCTGACCGACGACTGGCCCGCGTTCGCCGCGCCGGTCGGCTTCGTGCCGAGCACCGGGGCCTGTCACCCCACCGTCGCCGACGTCGGCTACCTCAGCGGCTACCAGCCGGGCGACTGCGCCGCCACCCACCGCGCCGAGACGCTGCACGTCGGCACGATGAGCGGCCCGGAGGCGGAGCGCTCCGCCCCGCCGCGCACCGGCTCGGCCGGCATGCGCGCCGCGCACGGCGACTGCGCCCGCCAGGTCACCCAGGCCC
>NZ_JAGPXV010000552.1:0-4014 GCF_018070405.1 Micromonospora sp. D75 | reverse complement strand
GGAGGGGTACGCGGACACAGACGCTCGTTTCTGCGGAAAGAGAGAGGCCGGGGAACGGCAGGCGGCGAGGAGGGGCCTGCGGGCGGGGTGTGATCCGTCAGAACGTCATGCCGCTCAGCCTCGCGGAGGTGGCGCGGGCGGGCAACCGACTTTCCCGGCGACCCGTGAGGCGTGCGCGTCGACATCACCCCACCCGATCCATAGACTCCGGTCGTTCTGGTACCACGAGCCCAGGGAGGACCACCGTGTCGAGCGAAACCCGAACGCACGCCGCATTACCCCTGCTGGCCCGCCTCGCCGGGGTGAGCGTGGCCGCCGCGACGATCGTCGCCGCCGCTGGTGTCGCCGCGACCGCGGCGCCCGCCGCCGACCCGGCGCCCACCAAGGGGCCGTGCGCGTACACGCCCACGCCGGACGAGCCGGCCGCCCGTCCGGTGCCGCTGCCGCCGGACCCGCGCCGCACGCCGGACCGGGGCACCGTGCGGGTCACGCTGCGCACCAACCAGGGGCCGATCGGGCTGACGCTGGACCGCGAGCAGGCGCCGTGCACGGTGCAGAGCTTCCTGCACCTGGTCCGTAAGCGCTTCTACGACCGGACGCCCTGCCACCGGCTCACCGCGTACCCGACGCTGACCGTGCTGCAGTGCGGCGACCCGTCCGGCACCGGCGAGGGCGGCCCGGGCTACCGCTACCGCGACGAGCTGCCCACCGACCTGCCGCCCGCGCCGACCGACCCGACCGGCGTACGCCGCCTGTACGCGCGCGGCACGCTGGCCATGGCCAACGCCGGCCCGGACACCAACGGCAGCCAGTTCTTCCTGGTCCAGGCCGACTCGGCGCTGCGCCCCAACTACACGGTGTTCGGTCAGGTCGACGCGGCCGGGCTGGCCACGCTGGACCGGATATCGGCCGGCGGCATCGCGCCCACCCCGGAGGACCCGGCGCCGGTCGACGGCGCCCCGGCGGTGCCGGTGGAGATCTGCCGCGCCAAGCAGGGCCGCTGACGTAACGGCCCGGCGGGACGGCTGACGAGGCCGCCCGCCGGGCCCGCGTCGCCGCCGGTAGCCTGCGGCGATGACGCATGAGCGGGAGATCACCGAGCCGGTCGACCTGTGCCGGCCGGACGGGCGGCTGAACCCGGACGCGGTCGGCTGGAGCCGCCGGCCGCTGCACCGGGCGAACCTGCGCGGCTGGGGCCGGGCCAAGCGGTGGGAGCACTGGGGCGTGGTCACCCCGACGCACATCCTCGGCCTGGTCGCGTCGTCACTGGACTACGCCGGGGTGCAGAGCCTCTACCTGCTCGACCGGAGAAACGGCCGGGAGACCACGGCGGAGGCGGTGGTGCCGTTCGCCCGGGGCACCGTGCTGCCGCCGGTCAGCGGCGACGGCCCGGTCCGGGCCCGCGGCGGGAACCTCACCATCGCCGTGGACCAGGGCCCCGACGGCAGTACGCTGCGCGCCAGCGCGCCCGGCGTCGAGGTGGACCTGACCGTGCCGTTGCCGCCCGGCCACGAGTCGCTCGGCGTGGTGGTGCCGTGGAGCACCCGCCGGTTCCAGTACACGGTCAAGGACATCGGCCGTCCGGTGCACGGCACGATCACCGTGGACGGCACGGCGTACCCGGTGGGGGAGGGGTCGTACGCGGCGCTCGACCACGGCCGGGGCAAGTGGCGGTACGCGGTGCGGTGGAACTGGGCGGCCGGAAGCGGGCCGGGCCGGTCGATCCAGCTCGGCGGCAAGTGGACCGACGGCACCGGCTCGACCGAGAACGCGGTCTTCGTCGACGGGCGGCTGCACAAGATCGGCGCGGATCTGACCTGGGAGTACGACCGCGCCGACTGGCTGCGGCCGTGGCGGATCACCGGCGACCGGGTGGACGTCACGTTCCACCCGTTCCACGAGCGGGTGGCGCGTACCAACCTGGTCGTGCTGGCCGGGGAGACGCACCAGTGCTTCGGCCACTTCACCGGCTGGGCCGCTACCGACGACGGCGGGCGCGTGGACCTGGACGGCCTGGTCGGCTGGGCCGAGGAGGCCCGCAACCGCTGGTGAGGCCGGTCCCCGCCGGACCGGGCCGTACGCACAGCGTGGGGCGGCCCCGTCCGGGACCGCCCCACGCGCGACTCGGGATCAGGAGACCGAGGCCGGGAACCTCTCCCAGACCCGGTGCGCCGCCATCAGCCGCTGCACCTCGGCGAGCACCTCGGCGCCGGAGCCACCGGTGACCACGCCCGGCGTGCCGGTGACACCGGCCTGGTTCAGCACCTCGGCGCCCGCGCCCCAGGCGCCGATCACCTTGGCGTGCCGCCACGCCTCCTCGACCAGCAGCAGCACCCGCGGGTCGACTGTGGCCGAGCCCGCCGCGCCGGCCTTGGCGTCGCGGGCCGGCAGCGCGTCCGGCGCCGGGGCCGGTGCGCCGGCCAGCAGCACCGCGTCGAACTCGACCGAGCGGCCGGTGGCGAACGTGCGCTGCACCGGCAGCCCGTCGACGGTGCCGCCGTGCGCGGCGATCAGCAGCGGCACCATGCCGGCGGTGAACACCTCCCGGCGTACCTCGTGCACGTCGCCCAGGTCGGCCTGGGCGTCGACCACGATGCCGACCATCCGGCCGTCGGCCGGCCACTCCCGGCCCACCTGGGACAGCGCCGGGCTGGGCTGCACCTCGGCGAGCGGCACGGTGGGCTGCGGCACCGGCAGGCCCAGACCGGTCGCGACCTGCTCGCACAGCACCGGGTCGACGTTGGCCAGGCACTGGAGCTGCCGCTCCTTGATCGCCTGGTGGTAGCACTTGCCCAGCTCGAACGTGTACGCCCGGATGATGTGCTCCTTCTCCACCGGCGACATGCTCTGCCAGAACAGGCGTACCTGGCTGTAGTGGTCGTCGAAGGAAGCCGGCGCGGCCCGCACCTTCGGCGCCTCGGCCACCGTCACCGGCGTGTCCACGAACGCGTGCTCCCGGTCGCCGGCCGGGAACGGGTTGCCGCCGTCGAGCGAGTTCGGCCGGTACGGCGCCACGCCCGCGTGCACCGCGTGCTGGTGGAAGCCGTCCCGCAGCATGTCGTTGACGTCGGCGTGCGGCCGGTTGATCGGGATCTGGGTGAAGTTCGGCCCGCCCAGGCGGGTGAGCTGCGTGTCCACGTACGAGAAGAGGCGGCCCTGCATCAGCGGGTCGTTCGTGACGTCGATGCCCGGCGGCAGGTGTCCGACGTGGAACGCCACCTGCTCGGTCTCGGCGAAGAAGTTGCTCGGCGTCTTGTTGAGGGTGAGGGTGCCGATCGCCTGCACCGGCGCCAGCTCCTCCGGCACGATCTTCGTCGGGTCGAGCAGGTCGATCCCGGCGAACGTCTCCTCCGGCGTGTCCGGGAAGACCTGGATGCCCAGCTCCCACTCGGGGAACGCGCCGGCCTCGATGGCGTCGTACAGGTCGCGGCGGTGGAAGTCCGGGTCCATGCCGCTGATCATCTGGGCCTCTTCCCAGGTGAGGGAGTGCACGCCGAGCTTCGGCTTCCAGTGGAACTTGGCCAGCACCGTCGCGCCGGCCTCGTCGACCAGTCGGAACGTGTGCACGCCGAAGCCCTCCATGGTCCGGTAGGACCGCGGGATGCCCCGGTCGGACATGTTCCAGATGGTGTGGTGCTGCGCCTCGGTGTGCAGCGAGACGAAGTCCCAGAACGTGTCGTGCGCGCTCTGCGCCTGCGGGATCTCCCGGTCCGGGTGTGGCTTGCCCGCGTGGATGACGTCCGGGAACTTGATCGCGTCCTGGATGAAGAACACCGGCATGTTGTTGCCGACCAGGTCGAACGTGCCCTCGTCGGTGTAGAACTTGGTGGCGAAGCCGCGGGTGTCGCGGACCGTGTCGGCCGATCCGCGCGAGCCCAGCACGGTGGAGAAGCGGACGAAGACCGGCGTCTCGCGCCCCTGCTTCAGGAAACCGGCGCGGGTGACCTTCTCGGCGGCGCCGTTGGCGACGAACGTGCCGTGCGCGCCCGCGCCCCGGGCGTGCACCACCCGCTC
>NZ_JAGPXV010000551.1:0-4024 GCF_018070405.1 Micromonospora sp. D75 | reverse complement strand
GCGTGAGGATCATCCCGGGCCCGGTGGGGCGGCCGGCGGAGAGCGTCAGCCCGGAGGTGTCCGAGTGCAGCCGGATGCCGTGCAGCCGGCGGCCGGTGAGCAGCGCGACGAGCGCGTGGCCGCCCTCGTGCGCGATGGTGACCGCGTTCCGGGCGATCCGCCACGGCAGCCGGGTGGCGACCACGGCGAGCGCGACCACGGCGGTGAGCACCACCAGCAGCGGCGGCGGGTCCGGCTGGGCGCTGGTCAGCGTTTCCCAGAGCGTGGTGAGGCCGTCGATCAGGGGCATGGGCGGGGAGCCTACCGGCCCGAGCCGTGTCGTTCGACCGGCCGAGTCTCATAGAGTGTGAGACTGATCGGACGAGGCGCCGGAGCGGAGGTGAGGTCGGTGAGCGCAGCTCCCTTGGAGCCCTACAGCTCGCACGAGCAGGACGGCGACAGCCACTCGCTGCGGCTGCACCGGCTCGACGGCGCGCACTACGTCGAGGACGCGGTGGCCAAGGCGGGTGAGACGCTCAGTGTCACCGAGCCCTTCCGCTGGGCGATGGACCCGAGCGCGCTCCGCTGATCCGCAAACGACGCGCCACCTGGGCGAACGATGGGCGTCAATGAAAATTTCCTTGCTCCCTATTGCGATCTAGGGCACTAAGCTCCAAAGATGGGCGTCAATAAACGGACGTCCCTCTGGAGGCAACCATGGCCCGTACCAGACTCTCCGTACGCCGGCTCCTCGCTGCCGGCCTGGCCGCCGCCGCCACCGCGGCCGTGGCCCTCGTGGCGACCGCCGGACCGGCCGCCGCCGCGACCACGCCCGGGATCGACGTCTCCCGTTACCAGGGCAGCATCAACTGGACCAGCGTGCGCAACGCGGGCATCCAGTTCGCCTTCATCAAGGCCACCGAGGGCACGAGCTACAAGGACCCGAACTTCAACGCGAACTACGTCAACGCGTACAACGCCGGGGTGATCCGCGGGGCATACCACTTCGCCCGGCCGAACATCTCCGCCGGTTCCACCCAGGCCAACTACCTGGCCAGCAACGGCGGCGCCTGGTCGGCCGACAGCCGTACGCTGCCCGCCGCGCTGGACCTGGAGGGCAACCCGTACAGCGGCGGCTACTGCTACGGCCTGAGCACCACCGGCATGCGCAACTGGGTCCAGGACTTCCTCAACACCTACCGCTCCCGCACCGGCCGGTACGCGGTCATCTACACCACGACGAGCTGGTGGAACCAGTGCACCGGCAGCTGGAGCGGCCCGTGGGCCAACCACCCGCTGTGGATCGCCCGCTGGGCCAGCTCGCCCGGCACCCTGCCGGCCGGTGCTCCGTTCTACAGCTTCTGGCAGTACACGAGCACCGGCTCCGTCTCCGGCATCAGCGGCAACGTGGACCGCAACTACTGGAACGGCGACCGCAGCCGGCTGATCGCCCTGGCCAACAACACCTGATCCACCGGCTTACGACAGTGGGACCGCCTCCGTGCGAGGCGGTCCCACTGTCGCGTCGTACGTGGCTCAGGCTCTGCGGCGCGCGGAGGCCGGCACGGGCGTCCGGCGCATCCAGCGCCACGCCGCCACACCCGCGATCGTGAGGGTCAGCACACCGAGGACCGCGACCGGCGCGGACAGGCCGGCGGCGATCAGGAGCAGCACGACGTCGCCGAGCGCAACGAGCATCCACAGTGCCAGCCGCGGGCCGGTGTCCCTGCGTCGGTAACCCATGTCGCGCCTCCTTCCGTCGTCGGAGGATTCATACCCCCGAGGACGGAAAGCCATGCGAGCGAGTTTCGTGACCGGCGGGATTCCCGGTCAGTTCTGACGGTCCGGCACGAAGCCCTTGGTGATGATCTCCCAGTTCGCCAGGTTGGCGTCCCAGTCCTTCGCCGGGACCTCCCAGCGCAGCGCGAAGCCCCGGTTGCTGGCGGTCGCCACACCACGGTTGCGGACGTGGAAGCGGGTGTCGCCGTTGCGCGTCTCCAGCCAGTCCCAGTCGGCGCAGGTGCGGAAGTAGGGGTCGCACTTGGTGATGCCGACCAGTTTGTAGTTGCGCACGAAGTTGCGCCGGCTCGACTCCTGGCTCTTCCAGTCCGCGTACGCGTCCTTCTTCGGGTTCGGCGTCCACTGGATGAACAGCACCCGCCGAGCGCCACCGACCTCATAGAGCACGACGTTGTCGCTGCGGACCCGCGCCTCGAAACCGTTCGGGATCGGCACCTTGAAGCCGTTCGGGCCGGTGTAGAGGCGCCAGCCGGCCGGCAGCGTGAACCCCGAGGCCGACGGGCTGGCCGACGGCGTGGGGCTGGCCGACGCGCTGGTCGCCGGGGCGCTCGGGGACGCGCTCTCGCTCGCCGCTGGCGGCGGCGCCGCCGACACCGAGGTGCCGGCCGTCGGCTCACCGCCGTCGCCGTCGTCACCGTTGTTCAGCAGCGGCACGGCCGCCACCAGACCGACGAGCAGCAGCAGTACCAGCGCGCCGATCAGCAGGTTGCGCCGGTTGGGCGCGGACTTCTCGACCGGCAGCACCGTGGCCCGGCCGGTCGACTGCGCCTCCTGCACCGGAGCCGGGCTGACCGGTGCGGAACCGGACACGGCCGGGCTGACCGGCGCCGGGGCGTCGGTGACGGGCTCGCCGTCGAGCCGCGTCTCGTCCAGCGCCGGGTCGACGCCGTCGACAGGGGCCTCGTCGTCCACCCGGGTCTCGTCGGTGGAGGGCGCCGGGTCGAGCTTGGTGGTCGGATCGGCGGCCGGCGGAGCCACCTTCGCCGTCGGGCCGGCGTCCGAGGTGGGCGCCGCCACCTTCGCCGTCGGGTCGACGGCCGCGGCCGTACCCCCGGTGGCGGCCCCGGAGACCGAGGTCGCCGCGCGCTCGGCCTGGTCGGCCGGGCGCGGCGCCGGCACCAGCGGCGGGCGCGGCACGCGCGGACCGTTCGGCCCCGGCCGGCGTACGCCGTCCAGCAGTGAAATGCCCTTGGCCCGGCGACCGGCGGCCTTGCGCAGCATGCGCTCCGCCACCTCGGCGGTGATCCGCTCGTCCGGGTCCTTGCGCAGCAGGCCCTGGAGCACCGGCTTGAGCGGCCCGGCGTTGCGCGGCGGCGGCAGCGGCTCGGTGGCGAGCGCGGCCAGCGTGGCGATCGCCGACGGACGCGCGTACGGCGACTTGCCCTCGACCGCCGCGTAGAGCGTGGCGCCGAGCGACCAGAGGTCGGCCTCCGGCCCGGCCGTGCCGTCCCGCGCACGCTCCGGCGAGATGTACGCGGGCGAACCGAGCACCATGCCGGTGCGCGTCACGTTCGGGTCGCCGGGGATCGTGGCCAGGCCGAAGTCGGTGAGCACCACGCGGCCGTCCTCGCCGAGCAGCACGTTGCCCGGCTTGACGTCGCGGTGCATGATGCCCGCCTTGTGCGCGGCCTTCAGCGCGTTCAGCACGCCGAGGCCGATCTCGACCGCCTTGGCCGACGAGACCGGACCGTCCTCGGCGATGGTGTCCTGCAACGACTTCGACGCCACGTACTCCATGACGATCCACGGATCGCCGTCGGTGCGCAGCACGTCGAAGATGCGGACCACGTTGACGTTGTTGAGCCGGGCGATCGCCCGCGCCTCCCGCAGCGAGCGCTCGCGCATCTCGCGGCGCTCCTCCGGGGTGAGGCCGGGCGGCGGGACCAGTTCCTTGATGGCCACGTCCCGGTGCAGCACCTCGTCCCGCGCCTTCCAGACGCGGCCCATGCCGCCCTGACCGAGCGGCGTGATAAGCCGGTACCGGTCGGCGACGAGTTGGGGGAGCGCGTTCGACATCGCAGAAACCGTACCCGGCCGCTGCGACGCCTACACCGTCGGCACGCCACTGTACGGCGAAGGTCGAATTCGTGACGGTTACCCTTGGGGCATGTCTGCCGAAGAGCCGCTGTTCCGGATCGTCCGCGGCGTGCCCACCGCCGAGGAGCTGGCCGCTCTGGTCGGCGCGATCATGGTGCGTACCCGCCCGGCCCAGGCCGCCACGCCGGCCCCCGTGTCGCAGTGGGCG
>NZ_JAGPXV010000550.1:0-4038 GCF_018070405.1 Micromonospora sp. D75 | reverse complement strand
ATCAAGGAGTTTGGGGCCTGGGGAGGCGCGAACCGTGACACAAACTCCTTGATCACGACAGTGGTGGGGAGTGCGGGTTGTCGGTGGCGGGTGGGCGGCGCCAGCTCGCCGAAGTGGCGGCATCCGGCGCACGTGGACACAACCACCACCCCGAACTGGTGCCTGCCGCTGCCGCGCCCGCTGGGACGGGCGTCCAGTGTGGAGGCAGGTCGGGGTGCCGGGTGAGCAGGCCGAGGCGGGCCGGATTCAGAGACCACCGGGGAGGCGGCCGGGGGCCAGCCGGTGGTGCGGGTCCAGGTGGGCCTTGGCGCTGCGCAGGCGCGGCAACGCGGGCAGCTCGCCCCAGAGGTCCACGGCACGGCGCACCGCCGTCGGCGCGGCCACCACCACACACCGGCCCCGCCGGGCGATCAGTACGCTGCGGACGGCGGTGAGGATCGAGGCGACCCGCTCCGGCGGCAGCGCGCCGGGCAGGGCGGCGTGCACCGCGCCGCTGCCGGCCGAGCCGCGTACCGGCACGGGGGTGCCGGCGGCGTCGCGCAGCGCGTAGACGGCGGCGTGCAGGTCGTTGATCGGCACCTCGATGCGCAGCGCGGTGTCTCCGGGCGCGAAGGGATAGCGCCCCCACCACTCCGGCGCGTGGTGGCTGACCATCGCCGGGGCGCCGAGCACGGCGGTGAGCCGTTCGGCCCGCTCGGTCACGTCGGCCGGGCCGCCCTCCAGGAGCACCACCAGGTTGCCCGCCGCGGGCCGGCCGGTCACGGCCGGGTGATCGGGGCGGTTGATCACCGACGGGTGCGTGGCCGGAATCCGGCGACGGGGCAACGGCACCGGCACGGGCAGGTCCAGCTCGACGGCGGCCGGGCCGACGCCGGACGCCAGTACGGCACGGACCAGGTCGTGCACCTCCAGCGGGGTCCAGACCGGACGGGACACCCAGACCCGGCTCGCGGGCACGGCCTGCACCCGCATGGTGGCCGAGACCAGCACGCCGAGCCCGCCCTGCGAGCCGCAGAGCAGCCGTGCCACGTCCAGCCCGGGCATCCCACCCCGACCGAGGATCGCACCGCCACCACCGCGACCCGGACCTCCGTCGGCACCGGCACCGGCACCGGCTGCCGGAGCGCGTCCGCCCGGACGGCCACCGCCAACACCCGGGGCGGCCCGGCCGAACGCCTCCGTGCCGGACTCGCCGACGCTCACCAACTCGCCGTCGGCGTCGAGATAGCGCACGCCGATGAGCTGGGCGCACGGGCTGCCGTGCCGGTGCCGCAGCGGACCGGACTCGTCGGCGGCGAGCACCCCGCCGAGCGTCGCGCCCGGCGAGGGCGCGTCGACAGGCAGCCGCCGGTTGGTGCGCGCCAGCGTGGCCTGGACGGCGCGCAGCGGCGTACCGGCGCCGATCTCGGCCACCGCCGCGGCATGCGGCTCGTGCCAGACGCCGGCGAGGCGGCCGGTGTCGAGCATGATGTCCACCTGCGCTGGAGCGGCGCCCCAGTCGATCTTCGTGCCGGCGCCGCGGGGCACCACTGTCAGGTCGTACGCCGCGGCCAGCCGCAACACCTCGGCGGCGGCGTGCGGGCCGCCCGGCACGGCCACCCAGCGGGCGGTACGCCCGGCCACCTCGTCGGCCGGGCCGGCGAAGCGGGCGAACGGCGAACCACAGATCTCCGCCAGCTTCCGGGTGATGTCGAGGGCTCCGGGTCGGTTGGTGGAACGAGCTGCATCCGCCATGGCGCTTATCGTACACATGTTCGAAAGTCCTGGCGGCGAGTCGCCGGATTCGCGCGGCGGGCGGCCCCGGCGGCGGTCCGGCGCCCGGTAACGTGGCGCCGTGACCGAAACCCCACTGCCCGTCGCCAAGCGCGTCCCGACCGAGCGCGTCCATCACGGTGACACAGTCCTCGACGAGTACGCCTGGCTCGCCGCCAAGGACGACCCGGACACGATCGCCTACCTGGACGCCGAGAACGCGTACACCGAGGCGCGCACCGCCCACCTGGCCGAGTTGCGCGCGGAGCTGTTCGAGGAGACGCGCCGGCGCACCCAGGAGACCGACCTGTCGGTGCCGACCCGCAAGGACGGTCACTGGTACTACACCCGCACCGTCGAGGGGCAGCAGTACGGCGTGCACTGCCGCCGCGCGGTCCGCCCCGGCGAGACCGCGCCCCCGGTCAGCGCCGACGGCGCGCCGCTCGACGGCGAGGAGGTGCTGCTCGACGGCAACCAGCTCGCCGAGGGGCACGACTTCTTCTCGCTCGGCGCGTTCGACGTCAGCCCGGACGGCCGCTGGCTGGCCTACTCCACCGACTTCTCCGGCGACGAGCGTTTCACGCTGCGGATCAAGGACCTGACCACCGGCGAGTCGCTGCCGGACGAGGTGCCGGACACGTTCTACGGCACGGCGTGGTCGAGCGACGCCTCGACTCTGTTCTACGTGACGGTGGACGAGGCGTGGCGGCCGAACCGGGTCTGGCGGCACACCGTCGGCACGTCGTCCACCGAGGACGTGGTGGTCTACCAGGAGGACGACGAGCGGTTCTGGGTCGGCGTCGAGCTGACCCGCTCCGAGCGCTTCGTGGTGATCGACATCCACAGCAAGATCACCAGCGAGGTGCGGGTGGTCCCGGCCGCCAACCCGACCGGCGAGCCCGCCGTCGTGGCCCCGCGGCGTCAGGGCATCGAGTACGCGGTGGAGCACCACGGCCACCGCTTCCTGATCCTGCACAACGACGGCGCGGAGGACTTCGCGCTCGCGTACACCTCGGCGGACGCGCCGGGCGAGTGGACGCCGCTGATCCCGCACACGCCGGGCACCCGGCTGGAGGCGGTCGACGCGTTCGAGAACCACCTCGTGGTGTCGCTGCGCGCCAACGGGCTGACCGGTCTGCGGGTGCTGCCGGTCGGCAGCGACGACAGCTGGGACATCGACTTCCCCGAGCCGATCTACAGCGTCGGGCTGGACGCGAACCCGGAGTACCGCACGAACGAGGTACGGCTGCGCTACACCTCGCTCGTCACCCCGGACTCGGTCTACGACTACGACCTGGTGACCCGGGAGCTGACGCTGCGGCGGCAGAAGCCGGTACGCCCCGGGCCGGACGGGCGGCCGTACGACCCGGCCGACTACGAGCAGCACCGGGACTGGGCGCTCGCCGACGACGGCACCCGGGTACCGATCTCGCTGGTCTGCCGCCGGGACACCCCGCGCGACGGCTCGGCGCCCGCCGTCATCTACGGCTACGGGTCGTACGAGGCGAGCATGGACCCGTGGTTCTCGATCGCCCGGCTGAGCCTGCTCGACCGCGGCGTGATCTTCGCGGTGGCGCACATCCGGGGCGGCGGCGAGCTGGGCCGGCGCTGGTACGACGAGGGCAAGCTGCTGGCCAAGAAGAACACGTTCACCGATTTCGTGGCCTGCGCCCGGCACCTGGTGAAGGCGGGCTGGACGGCGAGCGACCGGCTGGTCGCCCGGGGCGCGTCGGCCGGTGGCCTGCTGATGGGCGCGGTGGCGAACCTCGCCCCGGACGCGTTCACCGGGATCGTCGCGCAGGTGCCGTTCGTGGACGCGCTCACCTCGATCCTCGACCCGTCGCTGCCGTTGACGGTCACCGAGTGGGAGGAGTGGGGCAACCCGCTGGACGACCCCGAGGTGTATGCGTACATGAAGTCGTACACGCCGTACGAGAATGTGACCGCCGCCGACTACCCGGCCATCCTGGCGGTGACCAGCCTCAACGACACTCGCGTGCTCTATCACGAGCCGGCCAAGTGGATCGCCCGGCTGCGCGCGCTCGCGCCGGCCGGCGACTACCTGCTCAAGACCGAGATGGGCGCGGGCCACGGCGGGCCGAGCGGTCGGTACGACTCGTGGCGTGAGGAGGCGTTCGTCAACGCCTGGATCCTGGACCGCGTCGGCCGCGCGTGACGGGGGTCAGGCGGCCAGTGCCGCGGTGAGCACCTGCGGGTCGGCGTTGCCGCCGGTCACGACCGCGACGGTACGGCCGGCCGGCAGCTCGCCACTGTGGAAGAGCCGGG
>NZ_JAGPXV010000055.1:0-16617 GCF_018070405.1 Micromonospora sp. D75 | reverse complement strand
GCCCTGCTGCTGGCGCCGGTGGTCACCGGAGCGGTCCTGCTCGTGCTGATGGCGCGGGGACGGCGTGACCGGCCCGCCGGCGGCACGCCCTCGTCGGCCGGTCCGGGGCCGGGCGGGCGACGGCGGGCCTGGGTGCTGCGGGAGCCGGAGGACGCCGGCGACCGGCCCGCCGACCGCGAACCGGCCCGGCCGGGCGGGTGACCTGACGGACCACAGGAGGGAAAGCGATGTCCGTATCGACAGATGCCGCCGCGGTGAAGGCCGAACAGCGGCGGACCTGGGACGCCGTCAGCGACGGCTGGACCCGCGAGTGGGAGACCTTCGAGCGGGGCGGCGCGGCGCTCACCGCGCGGCTGCTGGCCCTGGGTGGCGTACGGCCGGGGCACCGCGTCCTGGACGTCGCGACCGGTCCGGGGGAGCCGGCGCTCAGCGCCGCCGACATCGTCGGCCCGGCCGGCACGGTCACCGGCGTCGACCTCTCCCCCGCCATGCTCGCCGTGGCCCGCCGCCGGGCCGAGGGCCGGCGCAACGTCAACTTCCTCGTCGCCGACCTGGAGACGGTGGAGCTGCCGCCGCACGCGTTCGACGTGGTGCTCAGCCGGCTCGGCCTGATGTTCGCCGTCGACCCCGGCGCCGCGTTCGGCCGGATCGCCCGGCTGCTCGTCCCGGGCGGCGTGCTCGCCGCGGCGGTGTGGGCGCCACCGCCGCGGGTGCCGCTGATGTCCCTCGGGTACGGCGTGCTCGCGCGCCGGCTGGACCTGCCGTCCGGGCCACCGGACGCCCCCGGCCCGTACCGCCTGTGCGATCCGGAGGCGCTGGCGGCCGGGCTGACCGACGCCGGCCTGCGGGACGTGACAGTCGAGGAGTACCCGGTCCCGTTCCGGTTCCACGACCCGGCCGAGTACGCGCGGTTCACCCGGGCGGTGGCGCCGCCACCGGTACGCCGCCGGGTCGAGGCGCTCGATCCGGCCGGGCGGGACGCGCTCTGGGCGGAGGTGGCCGCCGCCGCCGAGGGACGCGCCGGCTCGGACGGACTGGTCGACCTGACCTCGACCGCGCTCACCGTCCGCGCGGTCGCCCCGGCCTGACCTCCATCCATCGCTACGAAAGGACCGAGATGACCACCGAACTGCAACGCCGCAAGCTGGAGAAGGTCTTCGCCTCGTACGACGCCGACGGGGACGGCGTCATCGACGGGCTGGACATCACCGCGATGGCCCAGATCTGGTGCGACACGTACGGCGTGGCGCCGTACTCGCCGGGCTGGCGGCGGATCCACGGCGCGGCGGCCCGGATGTGGCGCGGTATGCGCGGCAGCGACGGGCCCGACGGCGAGAAGCGGGTGACGGTCGCCGAGTGGGTGGCGTGGGCCGACAAGCCGGAGTTCCCGGAGTTCGTGACGAACGCGGCGGTGCCGTTCAGCCTGGCCGTGTTCGACGTGGCCGACGCGGACCGGGACGGGCGCATCAACCACGCGGAGATGTTCGCGGCGCAGAGCAAGAGCGGCATGCGCTCGGAGGACACGCAACGGATCTTCGACCGGCTCGACACCGACCGGGACGGCTACCTCACCAGCGAGGAGTACGGCCGGGCGGCGCACGAGTTCTACCTCAGCGCCGACCCGGACGCGCCGGGCAACGTGATCGCCGGGGAGCTCTGAGCGGCCGGACGCCCGGCCGCCGGTCCGTGTGGGCCGGTGGCCGGGCGTCGGTCGTTCAGCGGGTACGGCGGCGCGCGGTCATCGGCAGCGCGTCGACGGGCATGGTCATGGCCGGCACGGGCTTCGGCTCGTGGCCGGGCACCGGCTCCAGCCGCCAGCGGGCGGCGATGCTGGCCAGCGAGACGATCATCTCGGTCCAGGCGAACTGGTCGCCGATGCAGCCGTGCACGCCGGTGGCGAACGGCATGAACGCGCCGCGGGGCAGCGTCCGGGCCCGTTCCGGCAGCCACCGGTCCGGGTCGAAGAGCTCGGGCTCGGGGTAGATGCGCGGGTTGTGGTGCACGGCGTGGAAGCTGTAGAGCACGTCCGAGCCGGCCGGGATCAGGTAGCCGCCCAGTTCGGCGTCACGGGCGGTGACCCGGTTGTTGAACAGGCCCTGGGTGCGCAGCCGTAGCGTCTCGGAGAGCACCTGGCGGGTGTACTCCAGCGCCGGCACGTCGGCGTAGCCGGCGGCCCGTCCGTCGAGCACCCGGTCGACCTCGGCGTGCAGCCGCCGCTGCACCTCGGGGTCCGCGCCGACGTGGTGCAGCGCCCAGCAGAGCGTGTTGGCGATGGTGTTGCTGCCGGCGATGAAGAACGTCATCACCTCGTCGTGGACCTGCTCGTCGCTCATCGCGGGCCGGCCGTCCTCGTCGCGGGCGAAGAGCATCATCGACAGCAGGTCGCCGTGGTCGGTGCCGGCCGCGCGGTACTCGGCGATGACCCGGCGGATGGTCGCCCGCAGGTACTCGGCCGCGGCGTCGTAGTCGCGGTTGGCCTGGGTGGGCAGGCGGGTCAGCACGCCCGTCACGTCGGTGATCCGGCGGAACAGTCCGCCCAGGACGGTGGTGGTCGCGGCCATGAACCGGGCTCGGTCCAGGCTTCGGTCACCGGCGAAGACGACCTCGACGACGTTGGTGAGGGCCAGCTCGTCCATCTCCTTCTCGACCGCGAGGCGCTGGCCGTCGCGCCAGGAGTCGAGCTTGCCGGCGACCGTCCGGCTCATCAGCTCGGTATAGTGGATGACCTTGTTGCGGTGGAAGGCGGGCTGGATCAGCGCCCGCTGCCGGCGGTGGAACTCGCCCTCGGAGATGCCCAGGCCGTTGCCGAACATGGACCGGAAGCGCTCGGTCATCGGCCCGCCCCGGACGAAGGTGTCGCCGTCGCGCAGCAGCTCCCGCATCAGGGTCGGGTCGTTCACCACGTACGCCGGGCGCTTGCCGAGCGCGATGGTGACGACCGGCTCGCCGGACTGGAGTTCGAGCAGGAACTCGGCGGGTCGTCGTTTCATCTGCAGGCCGTGCCCGAGCACGGGCAGGCGGCCGGGCGCCGACGCGGGTGTGCGCAGGGTGGTGGTCATGGTGCGTTCCCTCGGTGTCGGGCCGCGCGGCTCGCCGCGTCGGCGGTGACGGGCCGGTCCGTCGTGCGGCGGCGGCCCGGTCGGGATCAGCGGGAGAGCAGCGCGCCGGTGGACGCGGGCCGCCCGGCGGCGTGCCAGACCCGCGACGAGCCGATGGTCTGGCCGTTGGCCAGGTCCTGAAGGGTGATCTGGACCCGCCAGGGGTCGAACTGGAGCACCTCGAAGCCGGCGTCGGCGGGGCCGTCGGGCCAGACCGCGTACGGGTCGAAGCCGCGCTGGGTCGCCTCGGCGGCGACGAGGTCCCAGACGTGGCGTTTGGTGTCGCCCGGCTCCAGCCAGGTGGCGCGGCAGTCGACGAAGACGGCGTCGTGCGCGGGTGTCCAGTAGCTGCACGAGACGTACGGGTTGCGGGCCAGGTGGGCGGTCTTGACCGGGGTGCGGGAGGTGCTGACCCAGCCGGTCGGGCCGGCGTCGCCGACCTCCCAGGAGACGTGCATGATCCGGCTGCGCGGCCGGTCGCGTCCGTCCACAGTGGCGACGGTGCACCAGCCGATCTCGGTGGTGAGCCGCAGGAAGTCGTCACGGAGGTCGGCGAAGTCGCCGACCGGGGTGCTGAACGTGGAAGGCTCCATGCCGAGATGGTAGATCCGCGCGAGCGCAGTTTGCTATATGATTCTCAATTCTTGCGGTGCCCGCTTCGGAGCGTCACCAGGCCCGCAGAATCGTGCGCAGCGCGTCGATCACCCGGGCCTGCGCGCCCTCGTCCAGCGACGGGTACATCGGCAGCGAGAAGATCTCCCCGGCCAGCCGCTCGGTCACCGGCAGTGACCCCTCGGTGTAGCCGAGGTGGGCGAAGCCGCGCATGGTGTGCACCGGCCAGCGGTAGCTGACGTTCAGCTCGATGCCGTGGCGACGCAGCGCCGCCAGGATCTCGTCGCGCCGCGGGTGCCGCACCACGTAGAGGTAGTAGACGTGCTCGTTGCCGGGCGCGGTGACCGGCAGGCCCAGGCCGGTGCCGGCGAGCCCCTCGTCGTAGCGGCGGGCGATCGCGCGGCGGGCGGCGACGTAGCGGTCCAGCCGCCGCAGCTTGCGGCGCAGGATCTCCGCCTGCACCTCGTCCAGGCGGCTGTTGCGGCCGGGCGTCTCCTCGACGTAGTAGCGGTCCTCCATCCCGTAGTACCGCAGCCGGCGCAGGCGCCGCTCCACGTCCGGGTCGGCGGTGATCGTCGCGCCGCCGTCGCCGTACGCGCCGAGCACCTTGGTCGGATAGAAGGAGAAGGCGGCGGCGTCACCGAGCGACCCGGCCACGCGGCCGTGGTGGCGCGCGCCGTGCGCCTGCGCGCAGTCCTCCAGCACCGCGAGGCCGTGCGCGGCGGCGAGCGCCCGCAGCGGCGCCATCTCGACGCACTGCCCGTAGAGGTGCACCGGGAGCAGCACCCGGGTACGCGGCGTGATCACGTCGGCGACCCGGTCGATGCGCATCAGGCAGGTCGCCTCGTCCACGTCGACGAAGACCGGCACCGCGCCCACCGCGTCGATGGCGAGCACGGTCGGCGCGGCCGTGTTGGCGACGGTGACCACCTCGTCGCCGGGGCGTACGCCCAGCGCCCAGAGGGCCAGCGAGATGGCGTCGGTGCCGTTGGCCACCCCGACGCAGTGCGGCACGCCGTGGTAGGCGGCGAACTCCCGCTCGAAGCCGCGCACGCTCTCACCGAGCACCAGCCGGCCGGAGGAGAAGACCTGGTCCACCGCGCCGAGGACGTCCTCCCGCTCGCTCTCGTACTCGGCCAGGTAGTTCCAGACTCCGACGGTCATGGCGGCGGACCTCCCCGGGAGCGTCGTCGCCGCGGCGCCTCACCCCGGCATCACCACCCCGCATCCTAGTCGCCGCCCCATCGGCTAGCTACACGTTCGTCAACCGACGTCGGTACCGGCGGCTCCCGGCCACTGGCCCGAACGGACGGAATCACCGTCGCCGCGACGCCGTCGCCGCGGACTTGGCACCAACCCTGCGGGGCGCGCGAACAGCCTTTCCCGGCAAGCCCTCAGGACTGAGCTGACCTGCCCCGACATCGGCCACTGTCGACCGCCGCGGCACCTCCGGCAATCGATGGAAATTGCGCGCAGTGGATCTCCCTGCAGTCGACTTCCCGCCAATTGACAGTTGCAATTCGGATAGTAGGCTCGCTGCCGCGGGCGCCGCTCCCCGGCACTTCTCCGTCCCCCTCGACCGCGACGCCTGGCATGTTCCGGCCTCAATCCCGCACGTGACCAGGAGGACGTCCATGCCCCGTCCACAACTGCGCGGTCCGCTCCGGCGTGCCGCCCACATCGGAGTGATCGCGCTCGTCGCCGTCAGCAGCGGCCTGGTGCCACCCCCGGCCGCGGCCGGGGCGTCCGTGCGACGGGTCACCTCGACGGTGACCGGCAGCGACGGCCAGCCGTACCGGATCACCAACCACCTGACCCGCACGGCTCAGGCCGCCGAACGTCCGGGCGCGCCCGCCCGCCAGTGGCTGCTGGTCTGGACCGGCGACGCCGCGCCCGGCCCCGACGGCAGGCCCGACCCCGACTTCCTCGCCGTCGTGGACGCCACCCCCGGCTCCCCCGACTACGGCCGGGTGGCGAACACCGTCACCGTCGACTCGGTCTTCGGCAACGAACCGCACCACATGCAGTACACCTGGCGAAAGGGCGACAAGGTGTACGCGGGCGGCCTGCTCAGCGACACCGTCTACGTCTTCGACGTCAGCCGGCTGCCCCGGGTCTCGCTCAGCGGCGTGACGCTGCCGCACGACACCCCGTGCGGCTCGGTGCCGGACGCGTTCACCGTCCTGCGCGACGGCACCGCGTACGGGTCGTACATGGGCGGGCCCGACGTCGCCGGGCCCTGCACCTACTCCGACGGGCAGACCCGCGTGGGCAACGGCTTCGCCGGCTCCCCCGGCGAGGTGGTCCGGCTCGGCGCCGACGGCCGGGTGCTGGCCGAGATGCCGGCGGCGAAGAAGACCGCCGAGGACCCGGTCTCCTGCCCCAACCAGCCGGCGCTGCCGGTGCCGACCTGCGCCAACCCGCACGGCATCGCGCTGCGCGAGGACCTGAACCGGCTGGTCACCAGCGACTTCGTCGAGGTGCGGCACGTCGTCGCCGGCCTGGTGACCGACCCCAACCTGCAGCGCCGCACGGTCCGCACGTACGACATCAGCGACCGGAACCGGCCCCGCCTGCTCTCCCTGTCCTACCTGCCCGACGGGCCCCGGGTCGACGACGAGTACAGCCGCGAGGGTCTGCTGGCCATGGAGCCCGCGGTGACGCACCAGCCCCGGCACAAGGGAGCGTTCGTGGCCACCGGGATGGGCGCGGTCTACTACACGCCGGACATCACCAAGCGGGAGCTGACCTGGCGGCAGGTGTTCGACGACGCGACCGCCTTCCGCCGTATCTACCCGCGTGACACCCCGACCAGCGCGGCCGACGGCGGCAGCTGGCTCATGGTGAGCCCGGACGACCGTTTCCTGTTCCACACGGTGATGTTCGGCGGCAACAACTCACCGGCCGTCAACGCCGAGTCCGGCATGGTGTACGTGCTGGACATCCGCCGGCTCCTGGCCGCCGGCAGCCGGACCTCGTGCCGCATCGACACGATCGCGGAGACCGTACGCGGCGGCGCCGAGCCGGACTGTCCCGCGCTGGTCAGCGCCCTGCCCATCGTGGACACCACACTCGGTGGCCCGCACTGGGGCGCGATGGACACGTTCCGGCCGGTGGCGGGCGGGAAGCACTTCCGCCAGACCGACCAGGTCTCCCGGGTGGTCACCTCGAACTACTTCGTGGCGCCCACCGGACTCGACGGTGACGCCCGGATCTGCATGGCGCTGGTCGACCCGGCGGGCCGGCTCACCGAGGACCGCACGTTCCGGGACGAGCACACCGGCCGGCGCTGTGTGAGCTTCGACCGGACGAGCTGGCCGCACGGCGACACCGGCAAGGCGAATCCGCACGGGCTGCTCTTCGCGGTGGCCGACGCGCAACTGCGCTGACCGCAACCGGCGGCGGGCGGCGGCGAGCCGCCCGCCGCCGGGCTCACACCGCCGCGGTCAGCCGGGGCACCACCTCGGCCGGGGACGGCAGCGCCGCGATCTCGGCCCGCACCTCGCCGGTCACCCGGCCCAGCTCCGCGTCGGTGAGCAGCCGGCCGATCGCGGCGGCGTCCAGCTCGTCCACCGAGCCCAGCACGTGCGCCAGCCCCCGGCCGCGCAGCAGCTCGCCGGTGACCAGCTCGTCCGGCGAGCCGGGCAGCACCAGCTGGCGGACGCCGAGCGCGGCGCAGGTCAGCGTCGTGCCGTCGCCGCCGTGGTGGATCGCGGCGGCGCAGCCGCGCAGCAACTGGTTCAGCGGCACCCAGCCGGTGGTCCGCACGTTCGGCGGCAGGTCGGCCGGAGCGGCCGACTCCCCGATCGCCAGCACGAACTCGGCGTCCAGCCCGGGCGCGGCGGCGAGCACCCGCGCGATGCCGGCGGCGAACCGGTCCGGCCCGCCGAGCGTGCCGAACGTGACAGCGATCCGGGGCCGCGCGACCGGCTCCCGCAGCCACTCGGGCAGGACCCCGCCGCCGTTGTACGGCACGTACCGCATGGAGATGTCGGCCGGTCCGCCCTCGACCAGGCTGGGCGGGGCGATGTCGACGGTCCGGATGCCCTCGGGCAGCGTCACCCCGTGCCGGCGCATCGCCACCGCGCCGGGCAGCTCGCGCAGCAGGTCGGGGGTGAACCGGGCCAGCCCGAGGCTGTGCGCCACCGCCGGCACCTTCAGCCGGGCGGCGACGACCGGGCCGACCGCGAAGATCGGGTCGTACACCACCAGGTCCGGCTGGACCCACTCGCCGAGCGCGACGTGGGCGTCGACGAACGGGTCCCAGGCCGACACGATGTACGGCTTGCGTTCCTCCATCTCCGCGATCGGGTCGGCGCCGATCGGCTCGAACAGGCGCGGCACGTCGCGGATGAACTGCGCCTGCATGTCCGAGGTGGTGCGTCCGGGCACGGCGTCCAGGACCGGCAGCCCGGCCCGGGCCACCGCCAGCGCGTCACCGGCGGTGACGAAGACGACCTCGTGCCCGGCGGCGCGGAACGCCCACCCGAGCGGTACCAGCGGGAACGCGTGGCCGATGGCCGGACCCGGCATGAACAGTACGCGCATGACTCCTGCCCTCCCTGTCGTCGCGGCGGCACGGCCGACGCCGTACCGCCGAGCCGGTGACGCCGGTCGCGCCACCTGTCGATTCCCCGCCGGCGCTACGGCGCCCGCTGACGCGGCGGCCCCGCCGCCGCCGGCTCCCCGTCGCCGGAGTAGCGGCGCAGCTCGTCGTGCCAGAAGTCGGTGACCGCCCGGCGCAGGTCGCGGTCAGTTTCGCCCGGCCGTACGCGGTGTCCGGCGCGGGCGTACGGCGCGGATCGGCCGGCGCGACCGGCTGCCCGTACTCCAGCACCGAGCCGAGATGGACCAGCCGGGGGCGGCAGGCGGCGCGGCGCAGCGCGTCGAGCAGCAGCGCGCTGAGCCGGGTGCAGCGCTCCGCCATCCGGCCGGGGTCCAGTCCCCAGCTGCTGCCGGTGGAGTCGACCACGGCGACCGGGTCCTCGGCGTCCAGCAGCCGCGCCAGCGTCCCCGGACCGGTGCCGCCGAGGTCGAGCGCGGTGAACCGGTGCCGGTCGCCGGCCGGGGCGCGGCGGGCCACCGTGAGCACGTCGTGGCCGGCGTCGGCGAAGGCGTCCGCGACATGGGCGCCGACGAACCCGGTGCCGCCGAGCACGACCACGCGTGGCCGGTCGCCGGTCACCGCGCACCTGCGGGCCGGGCGATCCACAGGCCCCACCGGAACGGCGGCGCCGTGACGTGCGCGGCGGCGAGCCCGGCCCGGGCGAACGCGGCGGCGAAGTGCTGCGGCCGGAACAGCGTCAGATCGGTCGTCGCGGTGTCGTGCCGGATGCCGGCCTCCGGGTCGGCGTACGCCTGGTGCACTGTCATCCGGATCCGGTCGCGCGCGTCGTCGAGCCACGTCGAGTGGGACAGCCGGACCACCACCCGGTCCTGCTCCTGCACCATGTCGCGGGCCACGTAGCCGGGGACGAACGTCTCCGGCGTGTACCAGGGCTCGACCGCCAGCACGCCGCCCGGCGTCAGGTGGGCGGCCAGCCGTGCGACGGTCCGGTCCAGTTCGGCGGCGCCGCGCAGGTGCGGCACCGCGAAGAGGCAGACCACCACGTCGAAGGTGTCGGCCAGATCCAGGTCGCGCATGTCGCCCTCGTGCAGGGCCACGTCCGGCACCCGGGCGCCGGCTCGGGCCAGCATCTCCGCGGACAGGTCCACGCCGGTCACCGGGGCGAAGTGGGTCCGCAGGTGCTCCAGGTGCAGCCCGGTGCCGCAGGCCACGTCGAGCAGCGAGGCGGCGGCCGGGTTCCGGCGCCGGACCGTCCGGGCGAGCGTGGCGGCCTCGGCGATGTGGTCGCGGCCCCGGTGCCGCATCACCAGGTCGTAGATCTCCGGGTATCCGGCGCGGTAGAAGCCGCGCGCCACCGATGCCGTCACCGTACGCGCACGGTGGGCACGTAGTGGATCCACCGGCCGCCGGCGGCCCGGAAGCCGGTCTCCTTCGCCATGATCTCCTCGGCGTGGTTCCAGGCGAAGAGCACCGCGTAGTCCGGGTAGGGGTCGGCGAATGCCTCGGGCGGGCGGACCGGGATGTGCGCGCCCGGGGTCAGCCGGCCCTGCTTGGCCGGGGTGGTGTCGCAGACGTACGAGATCAGCTCCGGCCCGAGCCCGCAGTAGTTGGTGACGGTGGCGCTCTTCGCGGTGGCCCCGTAGGCCGCGACGGTGCGGCCCTCCTCTCTCAGCGAGCGCAGCAGCGCGACCAGCTCGGATCGGGTACGCGCGACGGCGGCGGCGAACCGGCGCAGCGCCGCCTCCCCGGTCACTCCCTGCTCCCGTTCCTGGCGCAGCAGGTCGGCGACGGCCGGGGACGGGGTACGCGCCCCGGCGCGGGCGAGCGTGTAGCGCACCTCGCCGCCGTGCACCGGGAGCCGCCGCACGTCCACGAGCTCCAGCCCGAAGCGGGCCGCGGCGGCCCGTACCGAGTGGGCGGTGAAGTAGTAGAAGTGCTCGTCGTAGATCTGGTCGAAGGCGGTCCGGGCGAGGATGTCGCCGAGGTACGGGTCCTCGAAGACGAGGACGCCGCCGGGGGCGAGCAGCAGCCGCGCGCCGCGCAGCACCGAGTCCAGGTAGGGCAGGTGGCAGATCGTGTTGGCGGCGTAGATGACGTCGGCCGGCCCGTCGGTGGCGAGCACGTCGGCGGCGGTCTCCTCCTCGAAGAAGTCGGTACGCACCCGTACGCCCTGCCCACGGGCCAGCTCGGCCACCCCGGCGGACGGCTCGAAGCCGAGGTGGCGTACGCCGGCCGCGGCCACGGTCCGCAGCATCACCCCGTCGTTGCAGCCCAGCTCGACGCAGAACGCGCCGGGCCGGGTCAGCTCGGTGGCGAGCAGTTCCCGGCCGGTGCCGGTGAAGTGCGCGCGCATCACCGACGACAGCGACGAGCGGTACGGGTAGTCGTGGTGGAACATCCGCTCGCGCGGCACCTCCTCGACGAGCTGGACCATCGTGCAGTCGGCGCACCGGCCCACCGCGAGGCGGTAGAAGAACTCGCCGTCGAGGTCGGCCGGGCGGGGGAACGCGTCGGAGAGGGGCTGGCGGCCGAGGTCGAGCATCTCGGTCACCGGGCCGCCGCAGATCCGGCAGCCGGTGACGGCGGGGGCGGTCATCTGCCTGCTCCTTCCGGTCACCGGTGCCGGGCGGGTCAGCGCGGCTTGTGGGCGGCGATGACGACGCACCCGACCTTGGTGCGCAGGACGTCGAGCACGGCCGGCATCTCGGCGAGGAAGGCGTCGATCTTCTCGGCGCCGTGCGCGGCGGCGAGCGTGTCGCGCCGCTGCTGCACCCGCTCGTGGTAGGCGGGGAACGAACGGCTGATCTTGTCGCCGCAGCTGAGGAACTCGTCCACCACGAAGCCGGCGTCGCGGACCAGGTCGAACGCGGCCATCGGCGGGCCGGGCGGGGCGAGGGTGAAGTCGGTGAGGATCTGCCGGTCCCGCTCGGTGAGCGGGGCGTCCTCGGCGAGGTCGGTGAGCACGAGCCGGCCGCCGGGCTTGAGTACGCGGCGGATCTCGGCGAGCCACTGCCGGCGGTCCTGCGCGTGCACCAGGGACTCGAAGGCGAGCACCTTGTCGAAGGAGGCGTCGGGGTAGCTCAGCGCGGCGGCGTCGCCGAGCTCGAAGCGGACCTGGCCGCGCAGCCCGGACTCGTTGACCCGTTCCCGGGCCCGCTTGAGGTGCTCGGCGCTGTTGGTGATGCCGGTGATGTCGGCGTCGCTGCGCTGGCCGAGCCGGATGGCCGGCTCGCCGGCGCCGCAGCCGACGTCCAGCAGCCGATCGCCGGGGCGCAGGCCGAGGCGGTCGCCGACGATGTCGGTGAACCGGTTGATGGCCTCCAGGAAGGGCGTGCGGTCGTCGTCGTCCTCCCACCATCCGAAGTGGATGTTTCCGCCGAGCACCTCGACGGCCCAGGCGCCGTCGTCGTAGATCTCCGCTACCTCGTCGATTTCGGTCAGCTCGCGTGTGGACACGTCCGCTCCTCCACTCTCGGCGGCAAGTTGCTGCTTGAGAATGTTATAGCTATCGACCGACGGGTGTCCATGCGACGATCACGTGGTGGCGGAACGCGCGCGACGCGCGGATCAAGAGGCGTGACCGGAGCGAAACGTCCTGCTACTATATGTTTGTGAACACAATGTCGCGTACGGCTGGGTTGTCCGCACAGCAGACCGACACTCCCGCCATCGAGATCACACGATTGCGCAAATCCTACGGCGAGGTGCGCGCGCTCGACGGGATCGATCTGCGCGTGTCGGCCGGAAGCGTGTTCGGCGTGCTCGGCCCCAACGGCGCCGGGAAGACGACGATCGTCCGCACCCTCGCCACGCTCGTCCCGCCCGACAGCGGCGAGGTCCGCGTGCTCGGCCACGACGTGGTGCGCGAGGCCGGGGCGATCCGCGACCGGATCGGGCTGACCGGGCAATACTCGTCGGTCGACGAGGAACTGTCCGGCCGGGACAATCTCGTCCTGCTCTCCCGGCTACGCGGCTTCTCCTGGAGCGCGGCCCGCCGCCGCGCCGAGGAGCTGCTCGCCACGTTCGGCCTGGAGGAGGCCGCCGCCCGGCTGGTGCGGACCTACTCCGGCGGCATGCGCCGTCGGCTCGACATCGCCAGCAGCATGATCGTGACACCCGACCTGATGTTCCTCGACGAGCCGACCACCGGGCTGGACCCGCACAGCCGCAACCAGGTGTGGGAACTCGTCCGGGGCATGGTCGGCGAGGGCGCCACCGTCCTGCTCACCACGCAGTATCTCGACGAGGCCGACCAGCTCGCCGACCGGATCGCGGTCGTCGACCACGGCCGGGTCATCGCCGAGGGCACGCCGGTGGAGCTGAAGCGGTCGATCGGTGCGAGCGTGCTGCGGGTGCGGTTGCGCGACGCCGGGCAGCGGGAGACGGCAGAGCGGATGCTGGCGGAGGCGCTGGGCACGGCGGTGCACGCCGGCGCCGACCGGATGGAGCTGACCGCGCAGGTCGCGGCCGAGGAGGAGGCCACTCGGGCGCTGGCCGCCCTCACCGGGGCCGGCGTCGGCCTGGCCGAGTACGCCTTCGGCCACGCCACCCTGGACCAGGTGTTCCTCGCCCTCACCGGGCACCGGGCGGACGGCTCGCGGACCGAGACCGAGGAGGCGGCGTGAGCAGCATGGTGGAGACCGGCACCGGCCGTGGTGCCTCGGCGCCGTCCGCGGCGCGGCCGGCACGTCCCGGCGCGCTGTCGTCCACGCTGACCTTCGCGTGGCGGGCGGTGCAGAAGGTACGCCGCGACCCGACGCAGATCCTCGAGGCGCTCGGCGTGCCGGTCATGTTCACGCTCGTCTTCGGCTTCCTGTTCGGCGGCGCGCTGGCCGGTTCGACGTCGAGCTACATGCAGTTCTACATCCCGGGCATCGTGGTGTTCACCGGGATCATGATCAGCATGCGGATCGGCGCGGTGGTCAACCTGGACAACTCCCGGGAGGTGACCGACCGCTTCCGCGCGCTGGCCATCTGGCGGCCCGCCGCGATCGTCGGCACCCTGCTCGGCAACAACGTGCTCTACGTCGTCGGCTGCGCGGTCGCCGTGGCGGTCGGGCTCGCGGTCGGCTTCCGGCCCGACGGTGGCGTGCTCGGCGTCCTCGCCACGATCCTGATCACCCTGGTCTTCGTCTTCTCCTTCTCCTGGGTGTACGTGGTCTTCGGGCTCGCCCTGAAGTCACCGACCGCCGCCCTGAGCGCCTGCCAGGCGATCGTCTTCCCGGTGTCGTTCGTCAGCAACTTCTTCGTGCCGCAGGAGACGCTTCCCGGCTGGCTGCAGGCCGTGGTCGGCCTGAACCCGTTCGCGTTGACGGTCACCGCCGCGCGCGGCCTGGCCCATGGCACGGCGACCGCCGGTGAGGTAGGCGCGGCGCTGGTCGGCTGCGCGGCGCTGGTGGCCGTCTTCGCCCCGCTCTCCATGTTCCTGTACCGCCGGCGGGCCTGACCCCGCCACCGTTTGTACGCAGTGCCGATGACACGAGAAGGGAACACGGCTACCCCGTGGACAGCGACCGTTTGACTCAACCGCCTGCCGTCACCGCGCAGATGCTCATCCGCAGGCCCGCCGCCGAGGTCTTCGAGGCGTTCGCGGACCCGGCGGTGACCACGAAGTTCTGGTTCACCAAGAGCAGCGGCCGGCTCGAACCCGGCGCCACCGTCACCTGGGACTGGGAGATGTACGGCGTCTCCACCGTCGTCACGGTCAAGGACGTCGAGAAGAACAGCCGCATCCTGGCCGAGTGGGACCCGGAGTCCCCCACCCAGCTCGAATGGCGGTTCCTGCCGGGCGAGGGTGACACGACGCTGGTCCGGGTCACCGAGACCGGCTTCGCCGGCAGCGCCGACCAGGCCGTGGCGAAGGCGATCGACTCGATGGGCGGGTTCACCATGGTGCTCTGCGCCTGCAAGGCGCTGCTGGAGCAGGGTGTGCTGCTCAACGCGGTCGGCGACGCCCACCCGACCGGCTTCGGCGACTGACCGCCGTCGCGGCGGGCGGACCGGGCGCGACCCGGTCCGCCCGCTCAGCCGGCGTCCAGCAGCCCGCGCAGGCAGGCGATCAGGCTGCGGGCCGAGACGTTCACGTAGTTGCTGTGCCGCAGCAGTTCCGAGAGCTGGTGCAGCGTCACCCAGCGGTACTGGTCGCTCTCCAGGTCGACGTCGTCGGTCTCCACCACCAGATAGCTGCTACGGGCCCGGTAGAGCCGTCCGCCCTCCTCGGAGAGGAGCGCGCGGAACCGGACCCGCTCCGGCGGCGCGCCGAGCACCTGGTCCAGGAAGGGCGGACGCGCGGCGGCGGGCAGGTAGTCGAGCGTGGCGGGCGTGCACTGGACCGTCGGCGCCAGTTCCACCACGTCGACGAAGCCCGGTTCGACCCGGGCGTGCGCCAGCACGTGCAGCACACCGTCGAGACGGGTGGCCAGGAACGCCACCACCCCCTGGCCGCAGGGCCGCAGCATCGGCTGCGACCAGCTCGCCACCTCGCGCCCCTCGGCGTCCACGTCCACGCCGATGACCTCGAAGAACAGCCCACTGTCGTGTCGCAGGGAGACCTCGCCGAGATGCCACGCCGCCTGTCCGCGCAGCGCCGTCCGGTCGGCGTCCACCTCGGTCCGGCTGCGGACGTCGGTGATCCAGTGCAGCAGCTCGCCGGTGTGGTGCCGGCTGCCCGGCCCGGGTCGGCAGGAGCGGCGCAGCGCGGCCGTGAAGGCGTCCCCGGCCGGGCCGGCCGCCCGGGCCGTCAGCTCCGCCGGCAGGCACGAGAGCACGGTACGGATGTCCATGTTGACCAGGTCGTCGTGGCGCAGGAGCCGGTGCAGCTGGGCGAGGCTGAGCCAGCGGAACCCGGGCGGCGGCACGATGTCCTCGTCGGTGAGGACCACCATGTTGCGGTTGCGTTTGCGCAGGAACCAGGACCCGTGCTCGGACTGGCGGACGTCCACGAGCACCCGGCGCGGGTCCGGGTCGCGGAAGTGGTGCAGGAACGGCACCGGGCGGCCGCCGTGGACGCCGGTCCAGTTGCTCCGGGTGGCCTGGACGGTGGGCGCGAGCTGGTGGCCGTCCTGGTTGCCGGGCTCCGCCTTGGCCTGCACCAGCACCCGCAGCGTGTCGCCGTCGCGGCGGGCGAGCAGCCCGAGGATGCCCACCTCCGGCTGGTGCAGCACCGGCTGGTCCCAGCGGGGCACGGCCGCGCCCGGCACCTCGACGGAGAGCCCTTCCACCCGGAAGAACCGGCCGCTGCGGTGGGCCAGGACTCCGGTGTCGGCGTCCTGGCGCCAGCCGCGCAGGCCGGCCAGGGGCACGACGTCCACGCGCATCGGGGCCTGACGGCGCCAGTCGGCGAGCCACTCGTGGATGTCGGCGTCGGGGTCGGCGGTGGCGAACCGGCCGTGCTGCGGCAGCCCTGGTGGCGCGGTCGTCTCCGTCACGCGCGTACCCCCTTTGTCGACACCTACCCGTTGATCACTTCTATATCCTATAGCGAACGGCCGGCGTTAGCGCGGGTCGAGGAAGGACGAGAGGATGACTGAGGACGCGAGCGCGCCGGCGCTGCCGATGTGGCCGGACGGCGCCGACGCCGGATATGTGGCCGCGCGGCTGCGCCTCGCCGAGGCCGAACGCCGCCTGTGTGACCAGATCGAACAGGTCGCCGCCGCCCGGCGGGAGCTGCCGCTCGGCGCGCCGGTGGCCGACGTCGCGCTCACCGAGGGACCGGCCGACCTGACCGCGCCCGGCCCGTTGCGCCCCGTCCGGCTGTCCGCGCTCTTCGGCGCGCACCGCACGCTCCTCGTCTACCACCTGATGTTCCACCCGGACGCCGACGCCGCCTGCCCGATGTGCTCGATGTGGGTGGACGGGTTCCACGGCGTCGCCCACCACCTCCAGCAGCACACCGCGTTCGTGGTGGTCGGCAAGGCCCCGGCGGAGAAGCTGCGCGCCTGGGGCGCCCGGCGCGGCTGGGCCGGCCTACGGCTGCTCTCCAGCCACGGCACCGACTTCAACGCCGACCTGCGCGCCGAGCACCCGAACGGCGACCAGCGCCCGATGGTCAGCGTGCTGGTCCGCGACGGCGACGGCGTCCGGCACTTCTACAGCCAGCCGGCCAACTTCGTCGACGGCACCGAGCGCGGCATCGACCTGCTCTCCCCGGTGTGGAACGTGCTCGACCTGCTGCCGCGGGGCCGCGGCGACTGGTACGCCGCCAACACGTATCCCCCGGTTACCGACCCGGCCGATCGACCCGTGTGACAGCCGAGGAGACACGAGTGCCCGACCGCACCGCGACACCGCGTACCGCCGACGGTCGCCGGGGCGTACCCCGATCGGCCGGACGGCTCACCG
>NZ_JAGPXV010000549.1:0-4041 GCF_018070405.1 Micromonospora sp. D75 | reverse complement strand
GCCACGTTCCCGTCGTTCTCCACGATCACCGGCAGGCCGGTGGCGTCCCCGACGTACGTGCGCAGCGGCTCGTCCCGCCAGGCCAGGTTCGGGGCGAACAGCACGGTGGAGCGGGAGGCGTCGATCCAGCCGGCGGCGCCGATGCCGACCGCCTCGACGGCGTGCCCGGCGGCCAGTTCGGTGACCACCTCGATGATGACGTCGCGGGTCTTGGCCACGTCGTCGGCGGGGGTGTCCCGTCGCGTCTGCACGAGTACCGTGCCGGCGTCGTCCACGACACCGCCGGCCACCTTCGTGCCACCGACGTCGACTCCGATGGTCAGCGTCACCGCTGCCACTCCCCTCTGCTGTGCTGCCCGGGGACCGGCCGAACCAGCCGTACGGTCCCGGGATGTCCGGTGGTCAGGCCCCGTCGCCTGGTGCGTCCGCGCCCACCTCTCCGGACGCCCGCGAGGCGGGCACCACGGGACGGCCGGCCGGTGGCCGGCTCGTCGCCGGCTCCGGCGGCCCGGCGGCGTCGGCGGCGGCACCCGAATCGGCCGCGCCCTCCCCCCGGGTGGCGGCGGACCACACGTCCTGCTCGGGTGCCGGCTGAGAATCATGCCCGGTACGGGTCGCCTCGCGCCACACGTGGTCCCCGGATCCGTCCGCCGCGGCGGTGCCGTCGTCGGCGGTTCGCTCCGGCTCGGCGGGGGTGAACGCGCGCAGCAGGCTCGCCACGCCGGCCGCCAGGTCCCCGGCGCCGGTGGCGAGCCGCTCGGCGAATTCCGGACTCGGGTCGCGCAACGCGGCGATACCGCGACAGACGGGGCAGACACAGCATTCCGGCGAGCCGGTGGCGAAACCGGCGGGCGCGGGCGTCTCCGGAGCGGGCCCGGCGCCGGGCGGGGTGTGACCGAGGACACCGGAGAGGATCCCACCGAGCGGACCCCAGGCGCCGGAGCCGGGCGCGGCGGCGGCCATCTTCGCGCCGGCGAGCAGGGTGGCGACGAGGCGCTCGGCCTCTTCCCGGGCCGAACCCGGATCAGTGGTGCCCATGGTTCGGCTCCTCCAGCGTGACTACCGGGACGGTCGGGTCAGTGCGCCGCACCGGGTGCTTCTACCCGGCGCTTGAGCTGCTTCAACGCCGTATCCATGATCATTTTCTCGGCCTTGCGGCGGAACATGCCGAGCATCGCCACGGACAGCTCCACCTCCAGCGTGTAGGTCACCGTGGTCGTCCCGTCCGGGTTGCCCACCAGGTCGTACGACCCGCGCTGGGACCGCTGCATCTTCGACGGGGCGACCAGGCGCCACTCGATCCGGGAGATGTCCTCGGCGTACTCGTAGGCCAGCACGTACTCGTCGGCCAGCACGCCCGCGTCGAGGGTGAACCGGACCTGGCTGGCATAGCCGTCCTCGTACTCCTCGATCACCTCGGCCTCGCGTACCGCCTCGGTCCACTCGGGGTAACTGGGGAAGTCGCAGATGACGGCCGCCACCCGATCCGGTGACGCGCCGATGATGATCGACTGGGTGGAGGAGTCCGCCATGGGGGGAGGCTACCCGGCCGCGTCCCGCCCGGCGCCGCTCCACCCGCCGGCGGGCCTCCCACCAGCCGGTCGGCCAACCTCCCTGGCCGACCCCCCGGGGTGTGCGGGTAGGTTTCGACAGAGCCGACCAGGCCGGCCCCCGCCGGTAGAGCACGAGGGAGTGCAGGTGCGCGAGTTCTCCGTCCCGCCGATCGTCACCGTCGGCGACGCGGCCAACCTGACCGACCCGGTCTGGGAAAACGCCGAGGTCGCCCCGGACACCGTGCAGTTCGTCCGTCCCGGCGCGGGGACGGCGCGCGAGGAGGTGACCTGCCGGCAGTTCCGCGACGAGGTGGTCGCGGTGGCCCGGGGCCTGATCGCGGCGGGCGTCTCCCCCGGCGACCGGGTCGGCCTGATGAGCCGCACCCGCTACGAGTGGACCCTGTTCGACTACGCGATCTGGGCCGCCGGCGCGGTCACCGTGCCGATCTACGAGACCTCCAGCGCCGAGCAGGCCGCCTGGATCCTCGGCGACTCCGGCGCCGTCGCCGTGGTGGTGGAGAGCACCGCGCACGCCACCCTGGTCGCCGGCGTCCGGGACCGGCTGCCCGAGCTGCGCGAGGTCTGGCAGATCGAGCTGGGCGCGGTGGACGACCTGGTCACCGCCGGCGAGGCGGTGGACCCGGCCGAGGTCGAGACGCGCCGCTCCATGCTCAAGGCCGGCGACGTCGCCACGATCATCTACACCAGCGGCACCACCGGCCGGCCGAAGGGCTGCGTGCTGACCCACCGCAACATCTACACCGACATCGCCAACGCGGTGCCGGTGCTGCCGAACCTGTTCCGCCCGGGCGCCTCGACGCTGCTGTTCCTGCCGCTCGCGCACGCCTTCGCCCGGCTCATCCAGGTCGGCGTGGTGCACGCCCGGGCCACCATGGCGCACTGCGCGGACACCAAGAACCTGGTCGCCGAGCTGCAGGACGTCAAGCCGACGTTCGTGCTCTCCGTACCCCGGGTCTTCGAGAAGGTCTACAACGGCGCGCGGCAGAAGGCCGAGTCCGAGGGGAAGGGCAAGATCTTCGACCGGGCGGAGAAGGTCGCCATCGCCTGGAGCGAGGCGCAGGAGCTGCCCGGCGGTCCCGGCCTGGGCCTGCGCGCGCAGCACGCCCTCTTCGACAAGCTGGTCTACCGCAAGCTGCGGGCGGCGATGGGCGGCCGATGCCGCGACGCCATCTCCGGCGGCGCGCCGCTGGGCGCGCGCCTCGGGCACTTCTTCCGCGGCATCGGGGTGACCATCTGCGAGGGGTACGGCCTGACCGAGACCTCCCCGGCCGCCGCCGCGAACCTGCCCACCGGCACCCGGATCGGCACCGTCGGCCGCCCGCTGCCCGGCGTCACCATCCGGATCGAGGACGACGGCGAGGTCCTCATCGCCGGCGACATCGTCTTCCAGGGCTACTGGCACAACGAGGCGGCCACCGCCGAGGCGATCAGCGCCGACGGCTGGTTCCGCACCGGCGACCTCGGGCACCTCGACGAGGACGGCTACCTGAGCATCACCGGCCGCAAGAAGGAGATCATCGTGACCGCCGGCGGCAAGAACGTCGCCCCGGCGGTGCTGGAGGACCAGGTCCGGGCGCACCCGCTGATCAGCCAGTGCGTGGTGGTCGGCGACCGGCAGCCGTTCATCGCCGCGCTCGTCACCATCGACGAGGAGGCGCTGCCGAAGTGGCTCGCCGCGCAGGGCCGCCCGGAGACCACGAGCATCGCCGAGCTGCGCGAGGACGCGACGCTGCGCGCCGAGGTGCAGGGCGCGATCGACCAGGCCAACCAGGCGGTCTCCAAGGCCGAGGCGATCAAGGTGTTCCGGATCCTGCCGCAGGACTTCACCGAGACCACCGGTGAGCTGACCCCGTCGCTGAAGGTCAAGCGGCAGGTCGTGCACAAGACGTACGCCTCGGAGATCGCGGAGATCTACCAACGCTGACTACGATCCGTCACGTGCCCGCCTCCACATCCGGCCAGCCGCAGACGCAGCCCCTCGCGGTCGCGGCCCGCGCGGTCCTCCTCGCGCTGGTCGCCGCCCTGACCCTGTTCGCCACCCGCGACGCCGCCCAGCTCTGGTGGATCGCCCTGCTGGGCGTCGCGGGGCTGCCCGCCGTGCTCGCCCCACAGCACCGGCTGCTCACCCCGATCAGCAGGTTCGCCGAGGTGGTGGTGCTCGGGCTGGCCGCCAGCCAGGTCGCCGCCGACACCCACCTCACCGGTGTCACCGGGGGCGTTGGCGCCTCGGCGGTGCTGCCGTACCTCGCGGTGCCGGTCACCGTGACCGCGCTGAGCCGCCGGTTCCGCGAGGGCGCCGCGCTGCTCGCGGTGGCGGCGGCGACGCTCGTGGCGAGCGCCGCGTTCACCCGGGTCGACGGCGGCGCGCAGCTCGGTCAGGTGGGCTACCTGGCGGTCTGCGCCCAGTGGCTGATCCTGGCCGGTCTCGGCCTCTACACCGCCGGCACGCTCCAGCGCGTGATGCGGG
>NZ_JAGPXV010000548.1:0-4049 GCF_018070405.1 Micromonospora sp. D75 | reverse complement strand
GGCCCGGGCCGAGGACGTCCTGACCCCGGCTGTCGCCGGACCCGCCGGCGGTGGCTGGTTCAGCCGGCAGGGGCCGACGGCGTCGCCGCTGGGTGTGACGCCCGCCCCGGCGCCGACGCCGGTGACCCGAGCGACCAACGAGCGGGGACTTCCGGTACGGCTGCCGATGGCCCAGCTCGCCCCGGCCACCGTGGCCGACCGCCCGGTGCTGCGGCTCGGCGCGGTACGCGACGGCGCGTTGATCGGGGTGCTCGTCGGGTCGCTGTCGGCAGCCGATCCGCGGCTCGGCCACGTCGACCTGATCGCGGTCACCCCGCCGGAGCGCCGCCAGGGTGTGGGCGGGGCGCTGCTGGCCGAGGCGGAGAGCCGGCTCGGCGCGCTCGGCGCGGCCGAGGTGCTGCTCGCCGGCAACCCGCCGCACTACGCCTGGCCCGGGATCGACGTGCGCTACACCCCGGCGGTCTGCGCCGCGCAGCGGCTCGGCTACCGGCAGGACCGGACCGCCTGGAACATGACCGCCGACCTGTCCGAGGGGTCGGTGGCGCTGCGTCGCACCGAGGCCGCCGAGCGGCGGCTGGCCGGGCGGGGCGTGACGGTACGCCGGGCCACCCCGGACGACCTGCCGGCGCTCGCCGCGTTCGCCAGGTCCACGTTCGGCGGCACCTGGGACGGTGAGCTGGCCGGTTCGGTGGGGCGGCCGGACGCGGGCGTGCACCTGGCCGAGCGGGACGGTGAGATCCTCGGTTTCGCCGCCTACGGGTCGGCCCGGCCGAGCTGGTTCGGGCCGATGGGCACCGCACCGGCGGCGGAGGGCTCCGGGATCGGTGGTGTGCTGCTGCGCCGCTGCCTGCGTGACCAGGCGGCGGCCGGGATCGGCGCGGCGCAGATCGGCTGGGTGGGGCCGGTGCCGTTCTACTCGAACGCGGCGGGGGCCCGGATCGAACGGGTGTTCTTCCTCTACCGCAAAGCCATCAAAGGGGCATAGACGCTAATAGCGCCATTCGGCCTCCTTCGTCATCGACCGGGCTCTACGGTCGGGGCAGAGGAGGCGGTGCATGACCACGAATGACGAACGGGCCGAGGAACCGTCCGACGAGCTTCCCGGCCAGCTCCCGTTCGACCGGCTCGACATCGGTGACGCCGAGCAGCTCGCCGAGCTGACCGGCGCGGACCGGCCACCGGTGGAGGAGCAACGGCAGCCGGTGGACGAGCCGCGGCGGCTGCCGCCGTACGACCGGACGCACAAGCGACGCAACCAGCGCCCGCTGCCCACCTGACACGCACACGGAAAGGGGCGGACCGCTGACGCGGCCCGCCCCTTTCGGCGTACTGGGTGAAGCTGGACTCAGAAGTCCATCTCCCCGCCACCCGGGCCCGCCGGAGCGGCCGGGGTCTTCTCCGGCTTGTCCGCCACGACGGCCTCGGTGGTGAGGAACAGCGCGGCGATCGACGCGGCGTTCTGCAGCGCGGAACGGGTCACCTTGGCCGGGTCGATGATGCCCGCGGCCAGCAGGTCCACGTACTCGCCGGTCGCGGCGTTGAGGCCGTGACCCGGGTCGAGGTTGCGAACCCGCTCGACGACGACGCCACCCTCCATGCCGGCGTTGACGGCGATCTGCCGCAGCGGGGCGTCCAGCGCGATCTTGACGATCTGCGCGCCGGTCGCCTCGTCGCCGGCCAGGTCCAGCTTGTCGAAGGCGGTCTTGCCGGCCTGCACCAGCGCGACGCCACCACCCGGGACGATGCCCTCCTCGACGGCGGCCTTCGCGTTGCGGACGGCGTCCTCGATGCGGTGCTTGCGCTCCTTCAGCTCGACCTCGGTGGCCGCGCCGACCTTGATCACCGCAACACCGCCGGCCAGCTTGGCCAGACGCTCCTGCAGCTTCTCCCGGTCGTAGTCGGAGTCGCTCTTGTCGATCTCGGCCCGGATCTGGTTCACCCGGCCCTGGATCTGCTCGGCGTCGCCGGCGCCGTCGACGATGGTGGTCTCGTCCTTGGTCACCACGACCTTGCGGGCGCGGCCCAGCATCTCGAGGCCGGTCGCGTCCAGCTTGAGGCCGACCTCCTCGCTGATGACCTGGCCACCGGTGAGGATGGCGATGTCGGTCAGCATGGCCTTGCGGCGGTCACCGAAGCCCGGCGCCTTGACGGCGACCGACTTGAAGGTGCCACGGACCTTGTTGACCACCAGGGTGGCCAGGGCCTCGCCCTCCAGGTCCTCGGCGATGATCAGCAGCGGCTTGCCCGACTGCATGACCTTCTCCAGGATCGGGAGCAGGTCCTTCACCGACGAGATCTTGCTGTTGACGATCAGGATGTACGGGTCGTCGAAGACGGCCTCCATACGCTCCGGGTCGGTCATGAAGTAGGCGGAGATGTAGCCCTTGTCGAAGCGCATGCCCTCGGTGAGCTCGAGCTCCAGGCCGAAGGTGTTGCTCTCCTCGACGGTGATGACACCTTCCTTGCCCACCTTGTCCATCGCCTCGGCGATGATCTCGCCGACGCTGGGGTCGGCGGCGGAGATGGAGGCGGTGGAGGCGATCTGCTCCTTGGTCTCCACGTCCTTGGCGAGCTTGAGCAGCTCCTCCGAGACGTTGGCCACGGCGGCCTCGATGCCCCGCTTCAGGGCCATCGGGTTGGCGCCGGCGGCCACGTTGCGCAGACCCTCACGAACCAGAGCCTGGGCCAGGACGGTCGCCGTCGTCGTGCCGTCACCGGCGACGTCGTCGGTCTTCTTCGCGACCTCCTTGACCAGCTCGGCGCCGATCTTCTCGTACGGGTCCTCGAGCTCGATCTCCTTGGCGATGCTCACACCATCGTTGGTGATGGTGGGGGCACCCCACTTCTTCTCGAGCACGACGTTGCGGCCCTTGGGGCCGAGCGTCACCTTCACGGCGTCGGCGAGCTGGTTCATGCCCCGCTCGAGGCCGCGGCGCGCCTCTTCGTCGAACGCGATCATCTTGGCCATACGGCGTTGTCCTCCTGGACACTCACGGGCCACCCGGGATGCCCGGATGGGCCGTCTGGTGTACGCACCTTGGGGACGTCGCCACCTGGCGACGACGACGTCTCCTCGGTCGGGCCGGACAGCCCGCGACGACCGGCCCCGTACCGCTCCGGCGCCACCTGGGACACCGGTGCGGCCGTGGCCCTACCGCCCCGACCTTCTGGCACTCACCGTATGCGAGTGCCAATGACTTGTTTAGCACTCTCCCTAGCCGAGTGCAAGCACGACCGCCCCGCTCAGCCGAGTTCCGCCGCCAGCTGAGCCGCGGTCACCGGGCCCTCCTGGGCCCGCTGCTCGGCGTACGTGACCACCAGCCCCACCTGCTGCGCCAGGTAGGTCGGAGCCGCCACCACGGCGCTGAGAACGGTGAGCGTCACCGCGCCGATCGCGGTGCCCACGGCGCCCATCGGCTCGAGCCCGAAGAGCGCCCCGCTGATCCCGCTCAGCACGACGTCCAGCAGCGTCGCCACGACCAACGCCGCCACCACCAGCGCGACCCGGCCCAGCACCATGCCGAACCGGCTGTGGAACATCCGCCACGACCGCCCGACCGGATCCCGCCGCTCGAACAGGTAGACCGGACCGAACAGGGCGAGCGCGAGCGCGGCGTAGAGGCCGGGCAGCAGGCAGAAGCAGGCGCCGAGCGTGACCAGCAGCGACACCACGATGGTCCAGCCCCAGAGGCCGAGGGCACGGCTCAGCCCGTACCGGAAGGCGGCGCCGAGCCCGGCCGGCTGACCGGCCGCCTGCCGGGCGATCACCCAGGTGCCCGCCGCCCAGCCCATCGCCTGGAGCGCGCCGAAGATCAGCCCGGCGAACAGGATCGCGCCGTAGAAGCCGAGCGTCTGCGCCCAGAAGTCCTCCGGCAGCACCGGCGACCCGTCCGGCGCGGTCGCCATCTGCCCGTCGGGGCTGAGGACGAGCGTGAGGACGCCGATCACCATCGCCGGGGGGACCTGGGTGAGCAGCACGATCGGCAGGAGCTGCCGCCAACCGCGCCGCAGCGCCCCCCAGCAACGGGCGAACCATGGGCCGATGCCCG
>NZ_JAGPXV010000547.1:0-4091 GCF_018070405.1 Micromonospora sp. D75 | reverse complement strand
ACCAGGTTGGACATCGCGTCGTGCGACCAGAACGCGACGACGAGCGCGAGCAGCACCGGCGTCGCCGAGGCGCGGTCCGGGGCGAGGCCGGCGGCGAGCGCGCCGTAGACGAGCGCGACCGCGCCGAGCGCGCCCCGGACCAGGTTTCCGGCGATGCCGCGGGCCTTGAACCACCTGCTGTACGCGACGATGCCGCACCCGGCCAGCAGCGCCGCCGCGGTGGTGCCCCACCCGCCCAGCACGGCCAGGACGCCGAGCAGCGTGAAACAGGCCCAGCCGCACCAGAGCGCGGTGCCCGCGCCGAGGCGCCGGGAGGGGATCGGCCGGTGCGGTTTGCTGCCGGCGTCCAGGTGCCTGTCGAAGTAGTCGCCGAGATAGTGGCCGCCGAGCCAGCCGGCGGTCGGCGCGGCCCAGGCCGACAGCAGCACCCACGGATGGTGCGGGCCGCCGGCCACGGCGGCGCCGGCCAGGCCGACCAGCCCCACGTACCAGAGGGTGTAGGGCCGCCAGGTCTCGACGTGGGCCCGCAGTGCCCGCACGGCGGCGGCCGTGCTCACGCCGTCCCGCTCGTCATCCAGGCCGCGATGCCGGTGAGCACGTCCGCGCCCGCGGACGGGGTGAGCACGGCCAGCTCGGCGCGGGCCCGCTCGGCGTGCCCCACCATCCGCTGGCGGGCGCCGTCGACCGCGCCGACGTCGCGCAGCAGCGCGGCGACCCACTCGACGTCGCCGGGACCGGCGCCGCGCCGGTGCAGCACCGCCAGCAGCTCCACCCGGGTCGCGTCGGTGACCGCGTCGTACGCCAGCAGCAGCGGCAGGGTGGGGCGGCCGTTGTTGAGGTCGCTGGACGCCGGTTTGCCGGTCTGTTCCGGGGTGGCCAGATAGGACAGCAGGTCGTCGCGGATCTGGAAGGCCATCCCGAGGTGCTCGCCGTACCGGGCCAGCGCGGCGGCAACCGGCTGGTCCGCGCCGCCGAGCAGCGCGCCGATCTCGCACACGGCGCGGAACAGCGCGCCGGTCTTGAGCCGGATCATCTCCGGATACCAGCGGGCGCCCGCGTCCAGGTCGCCGACGAGCCGCGCCTCCAGCGCCTGCCCGCGGCACAGGTCCTGTCCCGCCTCGGCCAGCGCGGCCACCGCGGCGACGACCGGGCCGGCGGGGGTGTCCGGACCGCCCTCCACGACGGCCCGGAAGGCGTGGAAGATCAGGTGGTCGCCGGCCACGATGGCGCCGGGGATGCCGTACGCCACCGGGACCGCGGGGCGGCCGCGGCGCAGCGTGTCGGCGTCGATGATGTCGTCGTGCACGAGCGTCGCGACGTGCAGGTACTCGGTGGCGAGCGCGGCGGCGAGCGCGTCGCGGGGAGATCCGCCGACCGCCTCGGCCGCGTGCAGCGTCATCATCGGGCGCAGCATCTTGCCCGCCGGCAGCAGCGCGTAGCGCACTATCGCGTCGAGCTGGTCGGGTGTCTCGGGCCACCGCCGTCCGAGTTCGGCGCGCAGCAGCCGTCCCGATTCGCTGCGGGCGAGGTCGTCGATGAAGGGCGGATATCGCGTGGAGCCAGCAACCGTCATGACGCGTCGACCCTTTCGCGAGGGATCGGCTAGTCGCCACGCGAGACGTTACCGGCCGCCCTCCCCGCGAACAACCATTGATAAATGCGAGCAGATATGGGTGGCGGCAAATGTCGTGACCGCATTTCTCAGCACATTGACCGATGCCCAGAGAAAACCGCCCTTCCACCCAGGGCCGCCATGTCGATGCATATACGTCAATGATCGGGCGCACGGGACGGCACCGGACAGGTGCGACGCGCCCTCAGGCGCCGGCGGCGAACTCCATGAGCGTGAGCCCGTCGGCGCCGTGGTACGTGCGCCGGGGCGACAGGCCCGCGGCGGCGGCCAGCGCGGCGAACTCGGGCAACCCGCGTTCCCGGCCGCCGACGAGCACCAGCATCCGCAGGTCGTACGCGGACAGGTGCGGCACGTGCGGCACCGTCGGCAGCACCTCGATGACGAGCACCCGGCCGGCCGCTCCGGCCGCCTCGGCGCAGCGCCGCAGGATCGCCGTGGCGTGGGCGTCGCTCCAGTCGGTGAGCGCGCGCGAGATCACGTACACGTCGGCGCCGGGCGGCAGCGGGGCGAAGAAGTCCCCGACCACGGTCTCGACCCGGTCGGCGAGGCCGCACTCGGCGAACGTCGCGGCGGCGGTGGCCACCGGCTCGGGGCGGTCGACGAGCGTGCCCCGCAGGTGCGGATGGGCGCCCAGCACCTCCCGCAGCAGCCCGCCCGCGCCCCCGGCCACGTCGACCACGTGGCCCGCCTCGCGCCAGGGGTAGAGCGCCGCGACCTCCGGCGCGGTGAACCGCTGCTGGCTGAGCATCAGCGCGTCGAAGTAGGCCCGGTGGTCCGGGTGCGCGTCCAGGTCGGCCCAGAAGTCCCGCCCGTGCACCTCGCGGTAGCCGGGCCCGCCGGTGCGGATCGCGTGCGGCAGACCGGCCCAGGCCAGGTCCATCCGCGCGCCGAGGCCGCCGAGGTCCAGATAGGCGCCGAGGCCACCGCCCTCGCGGTCGCAGAGCAGCTCGCCGACGTCGGTCAGGCCGAAGACGTCCGGCGACACCTCGACGAATACGCCCCGGTGCGCGAGGTAGCGCAGCAGGCGGCCCAGCGCGGCGGCGTCGGCCCCGGCGGCGCCGGCCAGCTCGGCCAGGCCGGTGACACCGTCGGCGATCAGGTCCGGCACGCGCAGGGTCACCGCCGTACGGACCGCGAACGGGGTGGCCAGGTCGGTGAGCCGGTCGAGCCGCTCCGCCGCGTCACCCTCGATCGGGGCATCGATCGCCACCCGCGCCTCCTCCACGTCGCGGGCCGGCCTCGCCGCCCCCGCCGGCACCGAATGGTTCCAGGCGTACGCCGGGTGAGTCAACGACGACGGCTGGTGAGGACATTCACGGACGTGGAACAATTCGCGGACCAGCCGTGGCGCGCAGACCGGAGGGATCATCGATGACCACATCCATCGCGGCCGAGGTCCGGCTCGTCTCCGGCGCGCTGGGCGCCGAGGTTCACGGCATCGACCTCAACACGCTCACCGACGAGGGCTTCGCGCTGATCCACGACCTGCTGCTCAAGCACCAGGTGGTCTTCCTCGCCGGCCAGACCGGGCTGACGCCGGCCGCGCACGTGGCGTTCGGCCGCCGCTTCGGCGAGGTCGAGCTGCACCCCTATCTGCCACGGCTGGACGGGCACCCGGAGATCGTCGTCATCGACTCCGCCGACGGCGGCAAGGTCGACGTCTGGCACACCGACATGACGTTCCACCAGAGCCCGCCGATCGCCTCGATCCTGCACCTGGTCCAGCTGCCCGAGGTCGGCGGCGACACCATGTGGACCAACCAGTGCCGGGTCTACGAGGCGCTCTCCGCGCCGATGCGTGACCTGCTCGACGGGCTGACCGCCATCCACGTCATCCGGATCGGCACCGAGTTCACCAGCCGGGCCGAACACCCGGTGGTCCGGGTGCACCCGGAGACCGGGCGTCGATCGCTGTACGTCAACCGGCTGTTCACCTCGCACATCCCGCAGCTGACCCGCAACGAGAGCGACGCGCTGCTGGAGCACCTGTTCGCCTTCTCCGAGAGTCCCCAGTTCACCTGCCGCTACCGCTGGCGGACCGGGGACGTCGCGGTCTGGGACAACCGGGTCACCCAGCACTACGCGGTGAACGACTACGAGGGACTGCGCCGCGGGCAGCGGATCACCGTGCTCGGCGACCACCCGACCGGGAACCCGCCGCGCTGGGAGCACTACGCGCCCGCGCCCGGCGAGCGCTACTGGCCGGGCCGGGTCAACGCGGTGGAGAGCTACTGACCGCCGCTCACCAGGTCACCGGGAACGAGGCGATGCCGCCGTTCATCCGGTCGTGCCGCCACGGGATCTCGGCCGGCGGCACCGCCGGCGCGAGCGCCGGCATCCGGGTCAGCAGCGCGCCCAGCGACAGCTCCACCTGCATCCGGCCCAGCGCCGTACCGAGGCAGAAGTGCGGCCCGAAGCCGAAGGTCAGGTGCGGGGCGTCGGGCCTGCGGTCGATGTC
>NZ_JAGPXV010000546.1:0-4102 GCF_018070405.1 Micromonospora sp. D75 | reverse complement strand
CCGTAGGGGGACTTGAAGTCGTAGCCGTGCAGCGGCAGGAGCCACGGGTCCTGCTCGGTGATCTTGCTGTCGGTGCGGTCGGACCGGGACGCGCGGTCGGCGCTGTCGGCACGGGCCGCCGCGTCCTGGCTGGCGACCGAGGCCTGCCGGAGCTCGTCGAGGACCGAGGGGTTGACGCTCTTGGCGTCAGGAAGGGCGTTCGCGCCGATGGCGACGATGCCGGCGCCGACGAACGCGGTGGTGACCACCGCCGCGTAGCGGCTCCGCGGGGGGGTGGGTACGCGACGGCGGCCGCGATAGCGATCGGGCTCAGACGACAGGCGCTGGCGCACGCACACCCTCCGTTGTCGGGGATCCGATGCGACTCCGGACCGTTCGGTGAAGCTCGGTGGAACCTCCGGTGTCGCGTCGTCACCCGTCCGTGGACCTGATGACAACCGTGGACACGTTAGCCAACTGCCACTCCTGTCACAAGCCGAAGCGCCGAACTGGCGATTCGTTATGTCCGTTTCCATCCTGGCTTGTCATGTCTCGTGCCGCCGGTCGGATGGGCCTCCGACTGTCCATTCGTCGCGGACAGTGACCGATCGGCGGAGGTGTCCGGCTTTCCGCGTCCGCGCCTGAGCGGTAGGAGAGTAGCCCGGGCGTGGGACGGTCCGGGCCCCGCTTTCCGCCCCCCGCTCCGCCGGGTTACCGTTCGTTCAGGTCAGTGTCCTGGTGAAAGGTGTGCGCAGATGAGCTCTCGTATCCGGGTCGTCGTCGCGAAGCCCGGCCTGGACGGCCACGACCGGGGCGCGAAGGTCGTCGCGCGTGCCCTGCGCGACGCGGGCATGGAGGTCATCTACACCGGCCTGCACCAGACGCCAGAGCAGATCGTGGAGACCGCCATCCAGGAGGACGCGGACGCGGTCGGCCTGTCCGTGCTCTCCGGCGCGCACATGACGCTGTTCAAGCGCGTACTCGAACTGCTCGCCGAGCGCGAGGCCACCGACATCGTGGTGTTCGGCGGCGGGATCATCCCCGAGGCCGACCTGCCGGAGCTGGAGCGGCTCGGCGTCGCGAAGATCTTCACCCCCGGCGCGACCACCGGGTCGATCGTCGAATGGGTGCGGGAGAACGTGGCCCAGCCGGTCGGCTGACCCGCCGCATCTGCGGCTCCGGGCACGGGGGAGGGGCCGGACGCACCCCTCACACGCCCGGCCCCTCTATGCACGATGCCCCGCCGCCACCCCTCGACCGACAGGGCATCGGCCGCTCCCGTCGTCGCGCTTGACCAGCGCTCCGACATCACACTCAACGACGCCCCCGACCGGCGGTTACGCCCGGTCCGGCACATCCCCCGGACGGCTGACAACCGCGGCCGCCGCCGCGTGCCGGCGCCGCCGGAAACCGGTGCCGGCCGAAGAGGGCTGTGCATTACCGCACACCCCGCACCCGCTCGGTTGCCGCCGGTTCCCATCTCGTTAGGCTGCGGCAAATGGCCTGTCTCTTCTGATGACAGGCGTCAAACTGATTTTCCAACGCTGGTGGCGGCGCGACGGCGCGCCGCGGAGACGGGACGGGACGCGCAAACGTGGACCTGTACGAGTACCAGGGGCGGGACCTGTTCGAGCGGCACGGCTTGCCCGTGCTCGCCGGCGGCGTCGCCACTACCCCGGAGGAGGCCCGCGCGATCGCCGAACGCCTCGGCGGTCGGGTGGTCGTCAAGGCGCAGGTGAAGGTCGGTGGCCGCGGCAAGGCCGGCGGCGTGAAGCTGGCCGAGGGCGCGGAGGAGACGGTGGCCCGGGCCACCGACATCCTCGGCATGGACATCAAGGGTCACACCGTCCACAAGGTCATGATCACCGTGACCGCGGACGTGGCCGAGGAGTACTACTTCTCTTACCTGCTCGACCGGGCGAACCGCACCTTCCTCTGCATCGCCAGCGTGGCCGGCGGCATGGACATCGAGCAGGTCGCCGCCGAGACGCCCGAGAAGGTCGTCAAGGCTCCGATCGACGCCAACACCGGCGTCGACGAGGCGAAGGCCCGGGAGATCGTCACCGCGGCCGGATTCCCGGCCGAGGTCGCCGACCAGGTCGTTGACGTCGCGGTGAAGCTGTGGCAGGCGTTCGTCGCCGAGGACGCCACGCTCGTCGAGGTGAACCCGCTGGCCACCACCAAGGACGGCAAGCTGCTGCTCCTGGACGCCAAGGTCACGCTGGACGAGAACGCCGCGTTCCGGCACCCGGACCACGAGGCCCTGGTCGACCAGGCGTCGGTGGACCCGCTGGAGCAGGCCGCCAAGGCCAAGGACCTCAACTACGTCAAGCTCGACGGCGAGGTCGGCATCATCGGCAACGGCGCGGGCCTGGTCATGTCCACGCTCGACGTGGTCGCGTACGCGGGCGAGCGGCACGGCGGCGTCAAGCCGGCCAACTTCCTCGACATCGGCGGCGGCGCGAGCGCCGAGGTGATGGCGAACGGCCTGGAGATCGTCCTGTCCGACCCGTCGGTCAAGAGCGTCTTCGTCAACGTCTTCGGCGGCATCACCGCGTGCGACGCGGTCGCCAACGGCATCGTGCAGGCGCTGGCGCTGCTGGAGCAGCGCGGCGAGAAGGCCACCAAGCCGCTCGTCGTCCGTCTCGACGGCAACAACGCCGAGGCCGGTCGGGCGATCCTCGACGGCGCGGCCAACCCGCTGATCCAGCGGGTCGACACCATGGACGGCGCGGCCGAGCGGGCCGCCGAGCTGGCAGCTGCGGGGGTCTGACAATGGCTATCTGGCTGACCAAGGACTCCAAGGTCATCGTGCAGGGGATGACCGGTTCCGAGGGTTCCAAGCACACCCGGCGGATGCTCGCCGCCGGCACCAACGTGGTCGGCGGCGTGAACCCGCGCAAGGCCGGCACCACTGTCGACTTCGACGGCACCGAGCTGCCCGTCTTCGCGTCCGTCGCGGACGCGATGAAGTCCACCGGCGCGGACGTCACAGTCATCTTCGTGCCGCCGCAGTTCACCAAGGCCGCCGTGGTCGAGGCGATCGACGCCGGCATCGACCTGGCCGTGGTGATCACCGAGGGCGTGCCGGTGCACGACACCGCCGCGTTCTGGGCGTACAACAAGTCCAAGGGCGAGCGCACCCGGATCATCGGCCCGAACTGCCCGGGCATCGCCTCGCCGGGCGCGTCCAACGCGGGCATCATCCCGGCCGACATCACCGGCTCCGGCCGCATCGGCCTGGTCAGCAAGAGCGGCACGCTGACCTACCAGATGATGTACGAGCTGCGCGACATCGGCTTCTCCACCTGCGTCGGCATCGGCGGTGACCCGATCATCGGCACCACCCACATCGACGCCCTGGCCGCCTTCGAGGCGGACCCGGAGACCGACGCGATCGTCATGATCGGTGAGATCGGCGGCGACGCCGAGGAGCGGGCGGCCGAGTTCATCAAGGCCAACGTCACCAAGCCGGTGGTCGGCTACATCGCCGGCTTCACCGCCCCGCCCGGCAAGACCATGGGTCACGCCGGCGCGATCATCTCGGGCTCGGCGGGCACCGCCGACGCCAAGAAGGCGGCGCTGGAGGCGGTGGGCGTCAAGGTCGGCAAGACCCCGACCGAGACCGCCAACCTGATGCGGGAGCTCATGTCCGGCCGCTGAGCGGCCGTACCACGCGCCGAGGGGGCCGACCGGGGAACCGGCCGGCCCCCTCGCGTTCAGCGGTACCAGTACGGGTAGTACGAGTTGCCCCGGGCCCGCACGATGGCGCTGGCGACGATGTTGATCACACCGAACGCGATGGCCAGCCAGCCGAGCAGCTGCGACTTGCCGTTGCGCCGCGCGTCGCGGATCGACAGCGCGCCGAAGACGATGCCCAGGATGCCGCAGCAGAACAGGCCGAAGACGATGCCGAGGACGCCCCAGAGCGTGGTCCGGTCCCGGCCGACGGCCGGCGGCGGCGGTGGTGGCGGATACGGAGCGTGCACGGCTTCCTCCGAACGGTAGGCGCCGCGACGGGAATGGTCGCGTCTGAGGCCGAGGCTAGACCGGATCACCACCGCTGAGGCGGGGGTTCGGCGAACTCGCCGCGCTGCCGACCCGGTATCGGACTGCCGTCCTT
>NZ_JAGPXV010000545.1:0-4114 GCF_018070405.1 Micromonospora sp. D75 | reverse complement strand
CCCGGTTGAGCACGATCGAGCCCGAGCCGATCAGGCACCGGTCGGCGACCGTGCAGCCCTCCAGGTGCGCCAGGTGCCCGACGACGCAGTCGGCGCCGATCTCCGTGGGGTGGTCCGCCACGCTGTGCAGGACCGTTCCGTCCTGGACGGAGGTCCGGGCGCCGACCCGGATCACGCCGTAGTCGCCGCGCAGCACCGCGCCCGGCCACACGCTCGACTCCGGTCCCAGCTCCACCGAGCCGATCACGACGGCGTCCGGGTGCACGTACGCCGACGGGTCGATCCGCGGCGTCCGGTCACCGAGCGCGTACAGAGGCATCGCCGTCCGCCTTTCCGTGCAGCCGGCCGAGGAACGTCCGGGCCGGGTCGTACCGGCGCAACGCGGACAGCTCCGCGGACGTCGGATCCGGCTCGCGGGCGACGCCGCGGGCGATGTCGAGGTCCCAGCCGCAGCCGGCGCGCAACCGCTCGACCGCCTCGGCGTCCGACTCGCCGGAGCGCGCGACGAACGCCGTCGCCACGAACCGTCCGTCCACCCGCTCCAGCACCCCGGCGGTGGAGACGACGGTACGGACACCGTGACCGGGCGACGTCACGTACGGCACCCGCCGGACCAGGCGGTGGCTGCCGTGCGCCACTGTCACCAGCACCTCCTCGGCCGAGGTCGCGATGTCGTTGGCGCCGCCGGAGCCCACGATGTAGCTGCCGTCCTCGGCGTACGTCGAATTGGTGTTGCCGTCGGCGTCGACCTGCCCGGCGCCGATCACGCCCAGCGACCGGGTGGCCGGCCCGCCGACGAACGCGCCGAGCACGGTGGCGACGTCGGTGAGCAGTGCGCACGTGGGCAGGTTGCGGTGCGCGAAGATGAACGGCTCGCCGGGGCGGGGACGGTAGCCGAACATGCCGATCTCGGCCATCAGCTCCACGTCGGCGCCGACGGCCTGCAGGCCGGTGACCGCCAGCCACGAGGCCAGGTTGGCCTGGCCGACGCCGGCCAGGACCGCGTCGAAGTCCTGCTTGCGGACCCGCCCGGCGATCCGGCGGGCGGCCGTGACGACCATCGCCTCCGCGTCGGTCCACCGGTCCGGCGGATCGGCCGCGGCGGTCAGCGTCGAGCGCCAGCCGTCCTCCTCGGCCTGGGCCCGCAGAGCGGCTATCCGGTTCGGCCCGAGTTTGGCCAGGTAGGCGTCGTGGTCGGCGGTGCCGAGCAGCCACTCGTCGATCCACCGGCGGAACTCGGCCGGGTCGTTGGACGCCCGCACCACCTCGGCCATGAACTCCTCGTCCGGCACGTAGCCGGCGACCCCGTCGAGGCCGGGGTTGAACAGCCCGTACGGGTGCGAGCCCAGGGGCACCTCGCAGACCGCGAGGACTGCGTGCGCCGGTACGCGCACGAGGGCCGCGTGCTCGCGGATCGTCTCGGTGTCGACGATGCGCTCGACGGAGGCGATCGCGCCGCGCCGCGCCGCGAGCGCGCCCCACGCCCCCTCGCCGTACGGCGCGGAGAGCACCACGTTGCCGGCCCGGTCGGCGGCCACGCCGTGCAGCAGCACCACGTCGGGCCGGAGAGCGGCGACGACACCGGACGGCGGCCCGCCGAACGGGTCGGCCACCTCGGCGAATCCGCGGCCGTGCAGCGCGGCGCCGAGGTCGCTGCCGGCGAGCGACCGGACGGGCAGGTGCGGCACGCCCAGCGCGGCGGCCATGAGGCGGGCCGTCAGCGACCACAGCGACCAGCTCTCCACCTCGATCCGGCCCTCGCGCACCGCCCGCTGGAACGCCCGGTTCGGGCGGGGAGCGGGGAGGTTCTCGCCGGCGAACGAGGCCACCAGACGGTCGAGCACGCCGAGTTCGACGAGCGCGTGCTGGCTGCTGACCAGACCGGCGGTGACCAGCGTCAACCCGGCGGGCCGGCCGGCGAACCGGCGGACCAGCTGGTGCAGCGCCGCGTTGGGGCGGGCGTCGGCGTACGCGACGTGCACGACGTCGCCCGGGCGCACGTGCGTCTCGACCGCGGCCGCGAGCGTGCTGACCTTGTCCGGCGACCGTCCGTTCGGACCCGCGCCGGTCGCCGCCGTCACGCCGCCGCCCGCGCGGGACCGGCGTCGGTGACCACGGCGACGCAGGCCAGCGATCCCGGACCGCCGAGCGCGTGGGCCAGACCCGTGCGGGCGCCGGGCACCTGCCGAACGCCCGCGCGGCCCCACACCTGGTCGCACACGTCGACGACCATCCGTACGCCGGTCGCGCCGATCGGGTGCCCGCAGGCCTTGAGGCCGCCGCTGGTGTTGACCGGCAGCGCGCCGCCCGGCCCGGTGGCGCCGCTCAGCACCAGGTCACGCCCCTCCCCCTTGCCGCACAGTCCGAGGTCCTCGTAGTTGACCACTTCGGTGATCGTGAAGCAGTCGTGCAGTTCGACGACGTCGATCTCGTCGAACGGCCGGGTGACGCCCGCCTGCTCGTACGCGCTCGCGGCAGCCGACCGGGTGGACTCGAACCCCAGCAGGTCCGAGCGGGAGCTCGTGTTGGCGGTGAAGTACCCGAGGTCGTTGGACATCGCGATGCCGCTGATCGCGGCCGCCCGTCGACCGCGGGAGTCGGATTCGCGCACCAGGACCAGCGCCGCCGCGCCGTCGGTGGTCGGGCAGGCGTCGAGCAGGCCGATCGGGCCCGACAGCGGCGGCGCCGCCTCCACCTGTTCCGCCGAGACGGCCCGGCGGAAGTGGGCCCGGGGGTTGAGCTCACCGTATGCGTGGTTCTTCATCGCGACCGCCGTCATCGCCGGTCGCGGGTCCCCGTAGACGGCCCGGTACCGCTCGGCGACCAGCCCGAAGATGCCCGGCGCCGTCCGGCCCTTGCTGAGCACCGGATGACCGCGGTTGACGTGCTGCATGACGAGGCTGCCGCGGGGGCCCACGTCGCGCATCTTCTCGGCGCCGACGACCAGCGCGACGTCGCACGTGTGTGCGCGCAGGGCGGCCACGGCCTGCCGGATGGCGTCCAGTCCGGACGCGCAGTACGCGGCGACCCGGGTGACCGGCCGTCCGTGCATGCCGATCGGCTCGGCCAGCGACGTGCCGGCGTTGCCCTCGTCGGAGTAGGTGTAGGCGAACGCGGTGCCGAGCCAGGCCGCGTCGACGTCGGCGAGCGTGATGCCGGCGTCGGCGGTGACCGCACGCACCACGTCCCGGACGAGGTCCGCGTAGCCGCGGTCGAAGAACTCGCCGAACTTCGTGCTCGCCGCGCCGATGGCGACGACGTCTTCACCCATCGAGATCGACCTTCCAGAAGTAGTGCGGCAGGCCGGATGCGGTGTGCAGCCGGCGGAGCACGAGCCGGACCCGGTCGCCGACGGCGAGCCGGCGTGGCACGTCGCGAACCGCCTGCCCGAAGAAACGGCCGCCGCCGTCGAGGTCCACCACGACCATCTGCACCGGGTCGGACGAGTCGAAGAGGTGGTCGACCGAGTGGGTCGCCACGACGCCCGTGCGCCGCAACGGCTGGTCGGCGACCTCGAACGACCCGCACAGCTCGCAGACGCCGGCTCGCGGGAACCCGATGCCGCCGCAGTCGGAGCACCGATAGCCGGTGGGTCCGAGCAGGGCCGGCATCTCCCGCCAGAGCTCGGCCGGCGACGTCCACGGCCCGGGTGCTTCGGTGGCGCGACCGTGCCAGGCGGCGAGGCCGTACGCCTTCGTGCCGCGCGCCGCGCTCGCGGCCGGCTCCGCGGGTTCCTCCGCGGCGTCGGTGCCCGCGGTGAGGACCGCGCCGCCGCCGCCCCAGCCGAGGTCGAGGACGGCCACCGCGCCGTCTGGTCCGGCGGCGCGCAGCCGGTCGAGCGCGGTGAGCAGCGCGTACGCGGCCGAGGCGCCGGGGCCTCCCGTGCCGCCGCCGGCCTGCCACACCGAGGGCACCTCCCACCGCTTGGCCCAGCGCGCGCCGCGCAGCCGGGTGCCGCACGTGACGACGACACCGGCGAGGTCGGCGGTGGTCCGTCCGGCGGCCTTGAGCAAGTCGGCGAGCAGCGCGTCGCCCTCGACCGCGACGAGCGCCTCCTCGACGAACCGCGCGTCCTGCTGGTCCGGTGCCGGACCGGTACGCCACCTGTCGAATG
>NZ_JAGPXV010000544.1:0-4117 GCF_018070405.1 Micromonospora sp. D75 | reverse complement strand
GCCGGGTCCGGGCGGGCGAACGTGTTGTCGGTGAAGGGCGCCGAGCTGCTCTCCAAGTGGGTGGGTGAGAGCGAGCGGGCGGTGCGGGAGCTGTTCCGCCGGGCCCGCCAGGCCGCGCCCACGCTGGTGTTCCTGGACGAGGTGGACGCGCTGGCCCCGGTACGCGGGCAGGCCAGCGACGGCGGCACCACCGACCGGGTGGTGGCGGCGCTGCTCACCGAGCTGGACGGGGTGGAGGCGCTGCGCAACGTGGTGGTGGTCGGCGCGACGAACCGGCCGGAGCTGGTCGACCCGGCGCTGCTGCGTCCCGGCCGGCTGGAACGTCTGGTCTACGTGCCGCCGCCGGACGGGCCGGCCCGCGCGGAGATCCTCCGCGCCGCCGCCCGGGGCGTACCGCTCGCGCCGGACGTCGACCTCGACGCGCTCGGCGCCGAGCTGGACGGCTTCTCCGCCGCCGACTGCGCCGCGCTGGTACGGGAGGCGGCGCTCGCCGCCATGCGGGAGTCGCTCAACGCGAGCACCGTGACTGCCGCGCACGTCGGTGCGGCCCGGGACCGTGTCCGGCCGTCGCTGGACCCGGTGCAGCTCGCGCACCTGGAGTCGTACGCCGCCGGCCGGTCCTGACCGGTCAGCGCTCGTCGCGGCGGCGGGCACGCTCCGGTGCCGTGAGGACCGGCTCGTCGGCGTACTCGTCGTCGGCGAAGTCGTTGCCCTCGTCGTAGGCGGCGTACTCGTCGTCGGCCGGCCCGGTCTCTCCCCGCTCCTCCCGGAGCGCGGTCTCGTGGTCCTTGACGACCTGGGAGTCCTCGATCTCGCCGCGCCAGCCCTCGACCGCGTCCGGGTCGAGCACGGTCCGGGTCATCACGTGCCGGACGAAGTGCTTCAGCTCCAGCCGGACCCGGCGGCCCTGGGCCCGCCACAGGTTGCCGGTGTGCTCGAAGAAGCCCTGCGGGTGGTACTGCAGCACGACCAGGATCCGGGTCAGCTCCGGGGCGACCTCGTGGAAGCTGACGCTGCCGTCGACCGAGCCCTTCTCGCCGGTGGACCGCCAGTGGATGAGCCGGTCCGGGATCTGCCGCACGATCGTCGACTCCCAGGTCCGGTGCGACCAGAGCACCTGCGCCTTCCAGGTCATCTTCTCGTCGTCGCAGTCGGCCTGTTCGACCTTCTTCATGAAGCTCGGGAAGTCGCCGAACGTCGTCCACTGGTTGTAGGCGACCCGGACCGGTACGCCGACCTCGATGGTCTCGACGATGTTGGTGACCTTGAGCTTCCGGCCGCCGTCGCCGCCGCCCTTGCGGCCGAACGCCGCCATCAGCTTCTCCCTACCGCCGGCCACGCCGGCATGGAACATGGCCTTCACCGGGGAGCTGCCCTCGGCGAGCTTCCGCGCGCCGGTGGCGGCGGCGACCAGGCCGGGGTCGCCGCCCTGCTGCGCGTACTCGCTGAGTCGTCCGGTCGCGGCGGTGACCCGGTCGCTGATCGCCTGGACGGCCCGTTCACCGAGAGCCGCGGCGAGGTTGCGCAGCTCGCCGCCGATCTCGTCGCGTACCCGGCCGGTCAGATCGGTCGTCGCCATCGTCACCGCCCCCGCTGCTGTCGGTCCGGCGCCTCGGGCTGCTCGTCCAGCTCCGGTTCCTCGTCCGGCGCGGAACGCTCGGCGTCCGGCCGGCCCGGGCCGCTCCGGCGGCGCAGCGCGTCGGCCCCGTCGCGCAGCCGGCCGCCGATCGCGTCGATGCCGCTGCCGGCGGCGGCGGTCGCCGCGGCCCGCCCGGCCGCCACCAGCGGCGGCGCCAGCCCGCCGAGGTTGCGCAGCTGCGGACTGGCGCCCATCAGATCCGCGCCGAGCCGCTTGATGCCGCCGGGACGCTGGCTGGCCCGCCCGGCGGCGACCGCCGCGGCGAGCGTCAACGCGGTACGCATCTTCCTCCGGCGACCCAGCAGGTAGCCGAAGCCCACCGCCAGCGCCACCCGTGCTCCGCTTTTCATCCGCTCTCCTCCGCACTCCCCGGGGCGCGAACTACCCGTCACCCCGTTGGGAAAACATTTCCTCAGGGGAACGGAAAAGGCGGCCGAAACTTCACGTCAAGCGTCAGGGAGCTGCAAGAACGGGTTTCAGCGGATCGGCAGCGCCGAGTCGAGGCACATTCGGGCGTGCACTTCTCCGCCCTCCTCGCGCAATTCCGCACCGCATTTACGAAGAACGGAGAGAGCGCCCGCGTTGTCCGGCGTGGTGTCCGCGACCACTGTGTGCATCCCGGCCGCCGCGGCGGTGTGCAGCAGCTGCCGCAGCGCGGCGGCGCCGAGACCCCGGCCCCGGGCGGAGCGGCCCAGCCACATGCCCGTCTCCACAGTGCCGGGCTCGTCCCGGCGGGTCATCCGGATCATGCCGACGACCTCGCCGCCGGAGACGATCGCGTACATGGCGGTGCGGGTCGGGCCGTCGAGTCCGCCGAGGTTCGCCCGGTGGAACTCCCGGAACGCGTCCCGGCGGGCGAGCGACCAGCCCGCGGGCGCCTGCACCGGAGGCATCACGTCCTCCGGTTCCGCCTCCGCCGCCGCTACGGAGAGCAACGGTTCCAGGTTCCGCTCGTCCACCGGCTCCAGCCGTACCGCACCCGTCACGAGGCGCAGTCTGCCGCTACCTGTCCGGGCCGTCCACCCCTTTGGGCCCGGATTGCCGCTATGGCCGACCGCCTCGGCCGGTCGTACCCCCGGGGTGTTCCGCCTCACGCTGCGTTGTCATCCGACCGGGTGTTCCGGCGTGAGCGTGCTCACGCCGGAGGAGCGAACTCGCACAGCACCACCGAGGCGTCGTCGGTGCGCTTGCGCCGCCGCAGCCGCTCCGGGTGGTCCCGCTCGGCCGCGCGGACCCGGTCGATCAGCCCTTCCGGGCCCGCCACGGTCAGCACCTCCAGCAGCCCGGCCCAGTCGAACAGGCCGAACTGGTCGACCGCGCAGGAGGCGCCGTCGCTGAGCAGCGCGGCCCGGCGCAGCGCACCCGGACCGCGCAGCGGAAGCGTGCCGGTCAGCGCGTGGTACGCCGCGTCCGGGTCGCTCGCCGCCGTCCAGTAGCCGTGGGTGCGGTTCATCCGGGTCCGCTGCACCGTCGTCGCCCGCCGGAACCGGGTCGCCGGGTCGGTCTCGCCGTCGGGCAGCGCGGCGGCGCTGCGACGCAGGTCGGCCACCGCGTCCGCGAGCCGGTCGTCGGTGACCACCTCGATCCCGCGGTCGGTGTCGAGCACCAGCGGGCTGTCGCAGAGCACCAGGTAGTCGACCCGGTCGCCGCTTTCCCGCAGCAGGCAGACGGTGGACGAGGGGGTGCCGGGATGGTCCAGGTCGCACGTCCCGCCGTGGTCGGCCCGGACCGCGAGGATCGCCGCCGCGAGGCTGCTCATCAGCGTGGCGGCGGGCCGGGCCGCGATCGCCAGGCCGATCCGGGCGGCCAGGTGCCGGACGTACCAGGCGGGACCGTGCACGCATCCGGTGTCGAAGCCCTCCGGCACGGTGGCCCCGTCGAGGACGCCGACGAGCGGGCCGATCCGGAAGACCACGTCCTCGTTCTCCGGGCGGCCCGGCGCCGGGTCGGAGGCGGAACGCACCCGCATCACCGGCGCCTCCCCGGCCGGGCGGGCCGGCCTGCTGCCGATCGCGTACCGGCGGTCCGGTGCTCCCATCGTCGCCTCCGTTCGTCGTCGCCGGCCGCCTACCCGGCCCGCGCCAGGTCATCCGCCACCGGCCCGATCGTGGTAACCCTGCGTCATCACTCCCGCGCTTTCGGTAGCGTCGGACGCGACCGGGTCGGTCCCGGTGACAGGGGGATTCGAGATGTTGGAGCGGTTGCACGAGGGCGGCATCCGGGCGGAGCACGCATACCTCGCCGGGTTCGTCAGCATCGGCCTCTCGGTCACCAGTTGGTTCCTCTCCAAGCACATGGAGCGCGCCGGAGTGGCGCGGGCGGACCGCTGGGGCATCTTCATCGGCGAGTGGGCGCCGACGTTCTTCGCCATCGGCAACGGGCTGCGCACGTACGAGAAGTGAGGCGGGTCAGCGCCGCCGGTTGCGGGCCCGCGACGAGCGCAGCCGGCGCAGCCGGCCGATCAGCACCGGATCGGCG
>NZ_JAGPXV010000543.1:0-4118 GCF_018070405.1 Micromonospora sp. D75 | reverse complement strand
TCGCGCAGGTCTTCGCCCGGTTCGGCGTGCGGGTGACGGTCATCGAGGCGGCCGACCGGGTGCTCGCCGTCGAGGAGCCGGAGGCGTCAGCGCTCGCCGCCGACGCGCTGCGCGCCGACGGGGTGGAGATCCACACCGGGGTCAAGGCCGGCCGGGTCGGCCACGACGGCGGCGCGTTCACCGTGTACGCCGACGGCGCCGAGTTCACCGGCGAGAAGCTGCTCGTGGTGACCGGCCGCAAGGCGCACCTGGAGGAGTTGGGCCTGGACACGGTCGGGGTGGACGCCGGGCAGCGCTACCTGCCGGTGAACGACCGGATGCACGTCACCGAGGGGATCTGGGCGGTCGGTGACCTCACCGGCGAGGGCGCGTTCACCCACATCGCCATGTACCAGGCCGGCATCGTGGTGGCCGACGTCCTCGACCACATGCGGCGTACCAAGGGCGGCCCGGACGCCAGCGGCACCGCGAGCGTGGTCGGCGGCGCGGCCGGTGTGGTCAGCTCGGTCGGCGGCGCGATGAGCGCGGGCGGGTCGAGCGTCGCGCCGGGCAGCGTCCCGGTCGCCGACTACCGGGCGCTGCCCCGGGTCACGTTCACCGACCCCGAGGTCGGCGCGGTCGGCCTCACCGAGCAGCAGGCCCGCGAGCGCGGCGTCAACGTCCAGGTCGGATACGCCGATCTCACCTCGTCGGCCCGGGGCTGGATCCACAAGACCGGCAACGCCGGGTTCATCAAGCTGGTTGCCGACGCCGACCAGGGCGTGCTCATCGGGGCCACCTCGGCCGGACCGGCCGGCGGCGAGGTGCTCTCCGCGCTCGTCGTGGCGGTGCACGCGGCGGTGCCGATCAGCCAGCTCCGGCACATGATCTACGCGTACCCGACGTTCCACCGGGCCATCTCCGACGCGCTGCGCGCGCTGAAGTGACGCGTCAGCCGGCCGGCGCACCGTGCCGGCCGGCCCCGGCGGCGAACCGGCCGGCGCCGCGTACCCCGTCCACCGCCAGCGACTCCATGCCGTAGGCCAGCTCGGTGGCCATCGCCTCCGGCTCCGGCCGCCCCGCGCCGTCCAGCACCGCCGCCCGGTCGTTGCGCAGGCACGTCTGCGGCGACCGGGCGATAGCGGCGGCCATCTCCTCGGCCGCCGCGCGGGCCGCACCCGGCGCGACCAGCCGGTTGACCAGACCCATCGCGTACGCCTCGTCGGCGCCGACCGGGCGTCCGGTGAGGATCAGGTCCATCGCCCGGCTCTCGCCGATCAGCCGGGGCAGCCGGACCGTCCCGCCGTCGATCAGCGGTACGCCCCACCGGCGGCAGAACACGCCGAGCGTCGCGTCCGACTCGGCGATACGCAGGTCGCACCAGAGCGCCAGCTCCAGCCCGCCCGCCACCGCGTACCCGGAGATCGCCGCGATCACCGGCTTGGACAGCCGCATCCGGGTGGGGCCCATCGGTCCGTCCCCCTCGGGCTCGACGCGGTTGCCGCGCGGCGTGCCGACGGCCTTCAGATCGGCGCCGGAGCAGAACGTGCCGCCCGCGCCCCAGAGCACCGCGACCGCCGCGTCCGGGTCGGCGTCGAACGCGCGGAACGCGTCGGCGAGCGCTCGTGCGGTCGGCCCGTCCACGGCGTTACGGGCCTCGGGCCGGTCCAGGATCACAGTGGTCACGGCACCGGCGTGCTCGACGCGTACCCCCATGGGCTCAGCATGCCCGCGACGGCGCTGCCGTGGCTACGCCCTATTTGATCGAGCCGGGTCGGGTCAGCCAGCGCATCGGCTGGCCGGTGACGGCGCCGACCTGGTCGAAGTCCCGGTCGTAGTGCAGCAGCGAGAGGCCGTGGTACTCGGCGGTGGCGGCGATGAGCAGGTCGACCGCGCCCGCCGAGCGGTGCGTCCCCCGCACGGTCAGCTCGCCCTGGACCTCGGCGGCGCGTTCGTAGATCCGGTCCGGCATGACCACCCAGCCGAAGGCGGCCCGGAGCTGCTCGGTCAGGCGCGCCCGGTCGGCGACCGAGCGGGCGGTGTAGAGGAATTCCAGCTCGACCAGCGGGCACACGGCGAGCAGACCCGCTGTCACCTGCTGTTCCCAGCGCGCCAGCACGTCGGGATCACGCAGGAGCCGGACGAGGGCGCTGGTGTCGATCAGGTAGTCGGCCAGCTTCACGAGCGGTAGGCACCCTTGTCGAGCAGTTCGTCGAAGTCACCGGCCTGCCCGCGTTCGGCCAGCTCCGCCAGTGCCCGGGCGCGGCGCAGTCTCGCCGCGCCCTCGCGGAGAGCGACGTTCACCGTGTCCTTCTTGGTCTTCGTGCCGAACGCCTCGGCGGCATCCGCCAGCGCCTCGTCGTCGACGTCCACCAGGATCTTGGTCATCGCGGCTCCCTATATACGACCAGCCGCCCGAGTATATCCAGCGCGGAGGCTGTGCGAGGGAATTCCGGGGCGTCCGGTTTGGGGGCTCTCCTGCCGGGAAGTCGGAACGGGTGCGCGAACTACTGACGAAGATCGAACAGGCCACCGGTCTCGACCGGGTGGGTGACCGGTTGCAGCGCGCCGTCCAGGGCACGTTGCGTTCCCAGCGGGTACGCGACGCGCTGCACGGCGTGTGGCTCGGCCATCCGCTGCACCCCGCGATGGTGCAGGTGCCGGTCGGCGCGTGGATCTCCGCCGCCGTGGTGGACCTGCTGCCCGGCCAGCGCCGAGCCGCCACCGCGCTGGTGGGCCTCGGTACGGTCAGCGCGCTGCCCGCAGCGGTCGCCGGGCTCAACGACTGGGCCACGCTCACCCGCGACCAGCGCCGGATCGGCCTGGTGCACGCCGCCGCCAACACGGTCGGCCTGGCGCTGTACGCCGGCTCGCTGGCGGCCCGGCTCAACGGTCGCCACGGGCTCGGCCGGGCGCTGTCCTACCTCGGTCTGTCCGCCGCCAGCGGTGGCGCGTACCTGGGTGGGCACCTCGCGTACAAGCAGGGCGCCCAGGCCAGCCAGAGCGTCTCCGAGCTGCACCTGATCAGCGACGGCTGGCACCGCGTCGGCGACCTGAGCAGCCTGCCCCGGCACGAACTGGTCACCAAGAAGATCGACGACGTCTCGGTGATCCTCTACCGGGACGGCGACGACGTCACGGTCATGCTGGAGCGCTGCCCGCACCAGAGCGGCCCGCTCGGCGAGGGCACTGTGGAGCAGATCGACGGCCACGCCTGCGTGGTCTGCCCCTGGCACGGCAGCGCGTTCCGGCTCAACGGCGGCGAGGTGGTGCACGGCCCGGCCGCGAACGACCAGATCGTGCTCCCCACCCGCGTGGTGTCCGGCCGGGTCGAGGCCCGGCTGCCCTGACTCAGTCCCGCCGGTGCCGCCCGCTGGAACCCGCGCGGGCGGGCACCGGCCGCTTGCGCAACCCCAGCAGCGCGCCGATCTGCGCGCCCACGATGCTCGCGACCGCCAGCACCGCCGAGATGGCGAGCGGACGGTTGATGCCCTCCTCGGCGGTGGGCCGGGACGCACCCGCCGACATGGCCGGCGGCTGACCGACCGGCGCCTCCACGGTGGGCGTCGCGTCCCGCGGGGTGGGCTTCGGCTTCGCCTGCGGCGCGCTCGACGACGCGCCGCCGCCACCCGGCTTGACCGGTGCGGTCTGGGCCGGCTTGGTCACCACCAGCCGCCCGGTGGCGTGCCGCCGGGCGCCGGAGTCCGTCGCGCCGTCCGGCAGCGTGATGAGCTGGCCGGGGCGGATCCGGTCCGGGTCGGCGAGCCGGTTCAGCCGGGCCAGCTCCTTGTACCTGTCGAAGTCGTCCAGGTAGCGGTCGGCCACCTCACCCAGGTAGTCGCCCTTCGCCACCCGGTACACAGCCGGGTCGTCCGCCTTCGACGCGACCGGGGCCGGCGGCGCGACCCGGCTCGGCGCGGTGACGGCAGAAGCGGCGACCGCCGGCTGCGGGGCGGTCAGCGCGGCGGCGCTCGCCGCGGCCGGGCTCGCGGCCAGGATCAGCGCGACCGAACCGACGAGCGCGGCTGCGGCCTTCTGCTGGCGGTGCATGCCGGGCAGCTTCGGCGCCGGCCGGCGTACCGCAGCCGCGAGCAGCTCCACCACGACGGAGAACGCGAACGTGGCCCAGCCGAACCAGC
>NZ_JAGPXV010000542.1:0-4134 GCF_018070405.1 Micromonospora sp. D75 | reverse complement strand
GCGGGTGTACGGGCGACCCGGGCGCGGCCACGCCGGTGGCGATCTTGGCGGGCATGATTGTCGCCCGCTCCGAGCGCCAGAGGGCGTCGAACAGGGCGAGCCCCTCGGCGTCGGAGAGCGCCGCCATGCCGCCCCGGTCGAGGCGACGGATGTCGGCCGAGTCGAGGTGGCCCGTCATGCCGCTGGCCTGTGCCCAGCGGCCCCACGCCAGCGCGACCGCCGGCAGGCCGAGGGCCCGCCGGTGCTCCGCCAGGGCGTCGAGGAACGCGTTGCCGGCGGCGTAGTTGCCCTGGCCCGGACCGCCGAACACGCCGGCGGCGGCGGAGAAGAGCACGAACGCGCTCAGGTCATGGCCGAGGGTGGCCCGGTGCAGGTTCCACGCCACGTCGACCTTGGGCCGCAGCACCGCGGCGAGGCGGTCGGGGGTGAGCGACTCGACGGTGGCGTCGTCGAGGACGCCGGCGGCGTGCACGACGGCGCGCAGCGGATGCCGCCGGTCCACCATGGACAGCACGTCCGCCACGGCGTCCGGGTCGGCCAGGTCGGCGGCGACGATCGACACGTCCGCGCCGAGCGCCTTCAGGTCGGCGAGCAGTTCGTCGGCGCCCTCGGCGTCCGGGCCGCGCCGGCTGACCAGCAGCAGCTGCCGGGCGCCGTGCGCGGTGACCAGGTGCCGGCAGAGCAGCGCGCCGAGGGTGCCGGTCGCCCCGGAGACCAGGACCGTGCCGTCGAGCCGGGGCGCCTGCGGAATGCTCAGGGCCAGCTTGCCGACGTGCCGGGCCTGGCTGAGGAAGCGGAACGCCTCGGGGGCGCGCCGGACGTCCCAGGTGCGCCGGGGCAGGGGCCGCAGCGCACCGGCGGCGAAAAGCGCCATCAGTTCGCCCAGCATCGCGCCGATCTTCTCCGGGCCGGCCTCGATGAGATCGAAGACCTGGTAGCTGACGCCCGGATGGTCGGCGGCGACCCGCCGCGGGTCCCGCTTGTCGGTCTTGCCCATCTCGACGAACCGGCCGCCGTCGGCGAGCAGCCGCAGCGACGCGTCGACGTACTCGCCGCGCAGGGCGTTGAGCACCACGTCGACGCCCCGCCCGCCGGTGCGGTGGGCGAACTCGTCGGCGAAGTCGAGGCTGCGGGAGGAGGCGAGGTGCGCGTCGTCGAAGCCGGTGTCGCGCAGCGCCGGCCACTTGCCGGGGCCGGCCGTGCCGTAGACCTCCGCGCCGAGGTGGCGGGCGATCTGCACGGCGGCCATGCCCACGCCGCCGGCCGCCGCGTGCACGAGCACGGACTCGCCCGCGCGCAGCCGGGCCAGCTCCACCAGCCCGTACCACGCGGTCAGGAAGACCACGGGCACGGCGGCGGCGTCGGTGTAGGACCAGCCGTCGGGGATGCGGGTGACCAGCCGGCGGTCGGTGACCGCCGCCGAGGCGAACGAGCCGGAGAAGATGCCCATCACCCGGTCGCCGGGGGCGAGGTCGGCGACGCCCGGCCCCACGCCGAGCACCACGCCGGCGCCCTCGTTGCCCAGCACCTCCTGGTCGGGGACCATGCCGAGGGCCAGCACCACGTCGCGGAAGTTCAGCCCGGAGGCGCGCATCCCGACCAGGACGTGGCCCGCCGGCAGTTCCCCGCCCGCCTCGGGACCGGGCAGCAGGGCGAGGTTCTCCAGCGTGCCCTTCTCGGTGACGTCGAGGCGCCACGGCACCTCGTCGGCGGGCAGCGGCAACACACCGGCGTCGCGGGCCCGGGCCAGCCGGGGCACGAGCGGCGCGCCGTCGCGCAGCGCGAGCTGCGGCTCGCCGGAGGCGACGGCCGCCGGGACGGCCGCCAGGGAGGCGGCGGCGTCGTCGGTGTCGAGCAGCGTGAACCGGCCGGGGTGCTCGGACTGCGCCGAGCGGACCAGCCCCCACAGGCTCGCCCGGGCCAGGTCGCAGGGGGCCTCGCCCGGGGCCGCGCCGACCGCGCCCCGGGTGTGCAGCACGAGCCGGGACCGCTCCAGCCGGGGCTCGCCCAGCCACTGCCGCACCAGCGCGAGGGCGTCGCGGGCCGCGTCGTGCGCGGCCTCACCGGCCCGCTGCGGGTCCGACTCCGCGCCGGAGCGCAGATCCAGCACCACATCGGGTACGTCCCCGGACTCCCCGATCTCGGCGACCAGCGCCGCCAGGTCGGCGTGGGACCGCACCGGGTGCCCGGCGGCGGCGAGCGCCCCGGCGAGGCCGAGGGTGTCGTCGCCGAGCAGCGCCCAGCGGGCCTCCCCGGCCGCCGCCCCGGTGTCCGTCAACGGCGTCCAGTCCAGGTGGAACACCGACGTGCGGCGCAGGGCGGCGCCCTCGTCGGCCCGGCCCGCGGCGACCGGGCGGAACGTCAGCGACTCGACGGTGGCGACCGGCTGGCCGGCGGTGTCGGCGAGCGTGACCGCGACGGTGTCCGGGCCGAGCGGGCGCAGCCGCGCCCGCAGCCGGGTGGCGCCGTGGGCGTGCAGGGCGACCGAGCGGAAGGCGAACGGCATCCAGCCCGCCCCCGAGGTGTCCGCCGCGTCGCCGAGCAGGGCGGTGACGCCGCTGGCCTGGAGGGCCGCGTCGAACAGGGCCGGGTGCAGCGCGAAGCGGGACGCGTCGGCGCTCGCCTCCTCGGGCAGGGCCACCTCGGCGTAGACCTCGCCGTCGCCGCGCCACACCCGGCGCAGCCCCCGGAAGGAGGGGCCGTAGCCGAGGCCGCCCTCGGCCGTCTGCGCGTACCAGGCGTCCAGGTCGGCGTCGACCTCGACGGCGTCGGCCGGCGGCCACTGCCCCGGAACGGCGGTCGGGGCGGGCAGCTGCGGCAGCAGGAGTCCCTCGGCGTGCCGGGTCCACTCGGCGTCGGCGTCCTCTTCGGGGCGGGAGTGCACGGTGACGCTCCGCTCGCCGGTGTCGGCGGGCGGGCCCACGCGTACCTGCACCTGCACGGCACCGGTCGCGGGGAGCACCAGCGGGTTGATCAGCGTCAGGTCGCCCACCTGGCCGGCGTCGACCTCGTCGCCGGCCCGGACCACCATGTCGACGACGCCGGTGCCGGGGACGATCACCGCCCCGCCGACGGCGTGGTCGGCCAGCCACGGGTGGGTACGCACCGACAGCCGCCCGGTCAGCACCACCGTCCGGTCGTCGGCGACGGGTACGGCCGCGCTGAGCAGCGGGTGCCCGGTGTCCTGGAGGCCGGCCGAGGCGACGTCGCGTACGCGGTGCGCGGGCGCGTCCAGCCAGTAGCGTCCCCGTTCGAAGGCGTAGGTGGGCAGTGCCACCACGTCGGTCTCGGCGAGTACGGCCGTCAGGTCGACGGGCAGGCCGATCGCGTGGGCGGTCGCGAGGTTGGTCAGCAGCCGCGTCGGATCGTCGTCACCGCGGCGCAGGCTGCCCAGGGTGTGCCCGGTGACGCCCGCATCGTCCAGGATCGCCGTCACCGGCATCGTCAACACCGGATGGGGGCTGATCTCGATGAACGTGGTGTGCCCGGCGGCGACAGCGACGCGCACGGCGGCGTCGAACTGCACGGTCAGCCGCAGGTTGTCGTACCAGTAACCGGCGTCCATCGAGGACGGGTCGACCCAGTCCCCCGTCAACGTCGAGACGAGCCGAGTGTGCCCCGGCTGCGGGCTCACGTCGGCCAGGTCCGCGCGCAACCGCTCCGCCACCTCCTGCACCGCCACGGAGTGCGACGCGTAGTCCACCGGGATCAACCGCGCCCGCACCCCGTCGGCCTGACACGCCTCCACCAGATCCGCGACCGGCTGCGGCGGACCCGACACCACCACCGTCGACGGACCGTTCACCGCCGCCACCCCGACACCCGGGAACGCCGACAGCCGCTCGGCCACCGCCTCCGCCGACAGGTCCACCGACGCCATCGTCCCCGTGCCCCGCAGCACCGTCAGCGCCCGCGACCGCAACGCCACCGCCTTCGCCGCGTCCTCCAGGGAGAGGATCCCGGCCACGCACGCCGCGCCGATCTCGCCCTGCGAGTGACCGACCACCGCCGCCGGGGTGACCCCGGCGTGCTGCCACACCGCCGCCAGGGCCACACCAACAGCCCACAGCACCGGCTGCACGACCTCGACCCGCTCCAGCCACGACTCGTCGTCACCGGTCAACACCGCAACGA
>NZ_JAGPXV010000541.1:0-4142 GCF_018070405.1 Micromonospora sp. D75 | reverse complement strand
GTCCAGCTCCGGCCGGACCAGGTACCGGGCCACCTCGGCGCCGTCCACCACCAGCCGGGGTTCGGCGGTCACGTCGGGTCCGGGGCGGGGACCGGGCGGCGGGCGTCGAGCGCGTGCAGCGCCGCGAGGGCGTACCCGCCGAGGATCGGCACCGCGACCGGCGTGACCAGCACGCCCAGCAGCACCGCGAGGGCACAGATGCCGGAGGCGGCGGCCCACACGCCGGGGCGCTGCGGGCAGGTGCGGGCCACGTCACGCGCCGCCGTCCGCCAGCCCCGGCCGCCGCTGCGCCCGACCGCGACGGTGACCAGGCCCGCGTACCCGAGCAGGACCGCGACCACGACGGCGGTGAGCGCGAGCGCGGGCCCGCCGCCGGGAACCCGGCCGGCGGCGAGCGCGACCAGGTCGGCGGCGAGCAGCGCGACGGCGGCGAGCGCGACGGCGCTGACCGCCAGCCCGGCGGGCAGCGCGCGGCCGAACCGGGCCAGGCTGGTCCGCGCGTCGGGCCAGGAACCGGTGATCGACCTGTCGTGCAGCGCGGCACTGGCGGTGGCGAGCGCCGGGGCGAGCGTCAGCACCGGCAGCGCGGCCAGCGCCACGGCGAAGCCGAGCAGCGCCAGGTCGGTCGCCTCGCGCAGCGTGTCCCGCCAGTCGGCACGGGCAGGTACGGCGGTCATCCCTTCAGCCCGCTGGTGTTGATGCCCTCGACGAGCATCCGCTGGAAGGCCAGGAAGAACAGGAACACCGGCAGCAGCGACAGCACCGACATGGCGAACATCGGGCCGACGGCGCTCTGGCTCGTCGAGTCGATGAACAGCGTCAGCGCTACCGGGACCGTGTAGTCCTCCAGGCTGGACAGGAACACCAACTGGCGGAAGAAGTCGTTCCAGGTCCAGATGAACGAGAAGATCGCGGTGGTGACCAGCGCCGGGCGGCTCAGCGGCAGGATGACGTGCCGGAACACGCCGTACGGGGACGCGCCGTCGATGGTGGCCGCCTCGTCCAGCTCGCGCGGGATGCCGCGCATGAACTGCACCATGAGGAAGACGAAGAACGCCTCGGTGGCCAGGAACTGCGGCACCAGCAGCGGCAGGTACGGCCAGTCGCCGCCGACCAGTCCGAGGCTGCGGAACAGGATGTACTGCGGCACGATCAGCACGTGCCCGGGCAGCAGCAGCGTTCCGATCATCACGGTGAACCACAGCTTGCGCAGCCGGAACCGCAGCCGGCCCAGGGCGTACGCGGCGAGCAGGCAGGACAGCGCGTTGCCGACGACGGTGAGCCCGCTGACCACTGCGCTGTTGAGGAAGAACCGGCCGAAGCTGATGTCGAAGTTGGTCCAGCCGTCGACGTAGTTGCCGGGGGTGAACACCTCCGGCAGCAGGCCGACGTTGTTGACGATCTCGGCCTGCGACTTGACCGACGTGCCGAGCATCCAGAACAGCGGGTAGAGCACCACCGCGACGATCGCCACGAGCACGACCAGCCGCAGGACGTTGCGGCCGCCGCCCGGCCGGCGGCGGGCGACAGGAAGCGCCGTCATGAGTCGTCTCCGTCCGAGTAGTGCACCCAGAACCGGCCGGTGCTGAAGAAGACGGCGGTGACCACGCCGATCGCCACCAGGAACACCCACGCCATCGCCGACGCGTAGCCCATCTCCAGGTCGGTGAAGCCGGAGATGTAGAGCTTCAGCGTGTACATCAGGGTGGAGTCGACCGGGCCGCCGGTGCCGTTGCTGAGCACGAACGCGGCGGTGAAGCCCTGGAAGCCGTTGATGGTCTCCAGCACCAGGTTGAAGAAGATCACCGGGGAGAGCATGGGCAGGGTGACCGCGCGGAAGCGCCGCCACGCCCCGGCGCCGTCCACCGCCGCCGCCTCGTACAGCTCGGTGGGTACCTGCTTCAGCCCGGCCAGGAAGATCACCATGGGCGCGCCGAACTGCCAGATCGCCAGCACCATCAGCGTCTCCAGCGCCCAGTCCGGGTCGCTGACCCAGGGCAGCCCCTCGACGCCGAACAGGGCGAGGAACGAGTTGAACGCGCCGTCCCGGTTGAACATGTTGACCCAGACGATGGCCAGCGCGACGCTGCCGCCGAGCAGCGACGGCAGGTAGAACAGGCTGCGGAACAGCCCGACGCCGCGCCAGGCCCGGTTGAGCAGCAGCGCCACGCCGAGCGCGGCGGCCAGCTTCAGCGGCACCGCGATCAGCGCGAACGTCAGCGTGACCCGCACCGCGTGCCAGTACGACGGGTCGGCGGTGAACATCCGCTCGTAGTTGGCCAGCCCCACCCACCGCACCTCGGACAGCGGCGTGAGGATGTCGTAGTCGGTGAAGCTCAGCCAGAGCGACAGCAGCATCGGGATCGCCGTGACGCCCATCAGTCCGATGAGCCAGGGCGAGAGGAAGACGTACCCCGCCAGGCCCTCGCCGAGCCGGGCCCGGCCGGCCCGACGCCGCGTGGGGCGAGGGCCGGCCGGTCCGGTGCGCGGGGTCCGGCCGGGCGCCGTGGTGACAGCCACGGGACCGGTCCTTTCGTGGGGTCAGGCGATCGCGGACTTGCAGGCGGTGACGAACTGCTCGGCCGCCTGAGCCGGGGTGGCGCGGCCGTACTGGGCGTTCTCGGCGGCCTTGACCAGCTCGGACTTGACCTTGCTGTGCCCCTTGATCGGCACCTGGGGCGAGGCGCCGAACTTCTGCGCCAGGTCGGACTCGACCTGGATGGACTGCTTCATGGCCGGGTCGGTGGCGGTCTCGCTGACCTTGGCGCGCAGATCCATGTTCGACGGCAGACCACGGTCGGTGCCGAGCAGCGCGACCACCTCCGGGTCGTTGTTCAGGAAGTTGATCACGTCGACGGCGACGTCCTTGTGCTTGCTGCCCTTGAACACCGACCAGTACATCGAGGCGCGCGCCCACTGCCCGCTCGGGTCACCCGGGTACGCGACCACGCCCAGCTCGTCCTTGGTGTTCTTCTTCAGGTCGGGCATCTGGTTGACCCACACCCAGGAGGTGGCCGACTTGCCGGTGACCACCAGCTGCTTGGTGATGTCGCTGGAGTTGCCCTCGTGGATGACGTCAGGCTTCGGGGTGGCGCCCCGGTCCCGCGCGCCCTTCCACAGCTCGAACCACTTCGTCACGTCCTCGGCGGTGAAGCCGAGCTCCTTGCCGTTGTACAGGTCCTTGCCCTGCTGGCGCAGCCACACCCAGAGCGCCTTGTAGTCTGCGCTCGGATCCTGGGTGCCGGGCACCTTCGTCTTCTTCGCCACCTGCTCGGCCCAGGCGATGTGCTCCTCCCAGCTCATCCCGGTGGTCGGCTCGGGCAGCCCGTTCTTTTGCAGCAGCGTCTTGTTGTAGACCAGGCCCTGGGTGTTCTCCCCGGCGGCCACCCCGGCGAGCTTGCCGTCGACCACGCCGTACTCCAGCAGGCTCTTGGGGAACTTCGACACGTCGAGCTTGCCGGAGTCCTGGTAGCTGCCCAGGTCGAGCGTGGTGCTGCGGCCGGCGTACTCGGCCAGGTAGTTGTCGTCGATCTGGAACAGGTCCGGCGGGTTGCCGCCGGCGGTGAGCGTGGCGAGCTTGTCGAAGTAGCCCTGGTTGGCCTGCCAGGTCTTCTCGAACGTCACGTCCGGGTGCTTCTTGGTGTAGAGGGCCAGGGCGTCCTCGGTGAGCTTGGCCCGGGCCTCACCGCCCCACCAGAAGACGGAGAGTTTGACCGGGCCGTCGTCGCCGCCGGCGTCGTCGTCGCCGCAGCCGGCCGCGCCCAGGGCGAGGGGCACGGCGAGCGCGACGGCGGCCAGGCCGCGCACGAGTCGGCGTCGGGTCACAGGGGTACGGTGATGCCGCCCGGCGGGTGCGCCGGCGGTGGGGGACGTTGCGGGGTGCATCTGCGCTCACTCCTCGGCTGTGGGAGGCGACGACGTCACCGGCGGCCGTCCACGGGCCGCCCGGGTCCGCAGTGCTGTGCGGGCCCGGGCCACCTGCTCAGGCCCCGGTGCCGTCCCGGCCGGGCGCGGGGACGGGCCCGGTCGAGTCGCGGACGACCAGTTCGGTCTGGAGCATTACCTGTGCGGTGGTGCGACGGTCGCCGGCCGCCGCGCCCCGGCCCCGGGCGCCGCGTGGCGCGTCGGAGTCGAGTTGCAGC